>NZ_DASURI010000914.1:0-3423 GCF_036280135.1 Longimicrobium sp. | reverse complement strand
CCCGTGCGCCCGGCCGGACCGGGAACGGGAGGGGGAGGCGAGGTGACGGAAAGCGATGCGGCACTGGTCGCGCGGGCGCGCGGCGGCGACGGCGCGGCGTTCGAGACGCTGGTGCGCAGGCACCTGCGGTCGGCGTACGCCGTGGCCCTGGCCCAGCTGGGCGAGGAGGCCGACGCGCAGGATGCCGTGCAGGATGCCTTCGTCACCGCCCTCAAGCGCATCGACGAGTGCCGCAAGCCGGACCAGTTCGCCAACTGGCTGTTCTCCATCGTGCGCAACCGCGCCCGCGACCACCGGCGCTACCGGCAGGTGCGCGACGCGCTGCCCCTGGACGCGGCCCGCGAGGCGAGCGACCGCCGCGCGGACCCGGCGCGCGATGCCGAGAACATGGAGCTGCGCGAGGACCTGCTGGGCGCGCTGAGCACGCTGACGGAGCTGCAGCGCGAGGTCATCCTGCTCTACGACGTGGAGGGCTGGAGCCACAAGGAGATCGCGGCCAGGCTGGGGATCTCCGACGGGTCGGCCCGCGTGCACCTGTTCAACGCGCGCCGCGCCCTGCGCGAGCGCCTGACGGAAGGACATCGGGAGGAAACGTGAACATCGACGACGGCTTCCGCGACCTGGCGCCGCTCGATCCCACCCGGGACGCCGAGCGCTGGGAGCGCATGGTGACGGGGATCACGGCGGCGGCGGCGCCGGAGCTGGCCCGCCGGGCACGCCTGCCCGCCCCGGGGATGATGATGCTGATCGCGGACTGGGTGCGTCCCACCCTCTCCGCCGCGGCGGTCATGGCCGCCGCGGCCGGGGCCTTTCTCTTCACCGGCACGCAGCCGGCCGCGGCCGAGACGGCCAGCCTGGCGTCGCAGCTGGGCTACTCCAGCAGCGTGGCCACCTGGGTGGACGCCGAGAACGCGCCTTCGGTGGAGGAGATGGTGCTGGGGCTGGAAGGAGCGGCGCAATGAACCGCATGCGCATCCTGGCCGTGCTGACGCTGCTGGTGGTGTTCGTGGCCGGCGGGCTGGTGGGCGCGGCCGTGGCCCACGGTCGCGGCGGCGACGGTCCCCGCGACCGTCCTCCTCGCGGCAACGACCGGCGCGGCCCGCCGCCCATGTTCGCCGAGGGCAGCCCCGTGGCGGAGCGGCTCAAGCTCACGCCCGTGCAACGCGACAGCATCGAGACGCTCACCACGCGCGACCGGGCCCGCGCGGACTCCGTCTTTCGCGAGATGCGGCAGCGGATGCGCAGCCGCTTCGACAGCACCATGACGGCGGTGGATGCCGTGCTCACGCCCGAGCAGCGCGCGGAGTGGCAGAAGATCCGCGAGGAGTGGCAGGCGCGCGAGCGCGAGGGCCGTGGCCGGCGCGGCGGACGCGGCAGGCCGGACCGCGGGCCGTTCCCGGACGGCCCGCCGCCACCACCGCCCACGGATTCAGCCGCGCGGTGACGGACAACGGGGGAGCGCACGCGCGCTCCCCCGTTCTGCGTCCGGGGCCAAAGCCGGGGAGAAACAAAGATTTGCTTTGCGGTGTCCGCATCCACGGCTAGACTGGCCCTGGGCATTGGCCTCGGATCCGGTGATCCGCTTTCATACTCCTCGCGGGAGATCATCATGAAGAAGCTCAGGCTGGCCGTGGACGCGCTGGACGTGGAGACGTTCGAGACAATGGAGATCCCGTGGCTGGTGCACGGGACGGTGCGGGCGCGCGCGGCCGTGGACGCCGCGGCCTTGGCCGACGAGAAGACGGACGCCTCCTGTGAATCGTGCGTCGACTGCCAGTTCTGCAAGTGCAAGGACTCGACGCTCGCCTGAGCGCCGCGCGAGACGTTCCGGATCACGCACAAGGACGCAGGGAGCCGCGCGCTCCCTGCGTCCTTGCTCATTCGTTCGACCAGCGACCTTTCTGAGCCGCTTCAGGACCGGATTCCGATCAGCTCCTCCACGCGGATGATCATCCACGTCTCGCGGGCGCAGCGCTGCAGGATGAATCGGCGCGCCGCGTACCTGCTCGGGGTCAGCCGCGCGACGTTCACCGCGACCGTATCCCCGTCGGGCCGCGCGCCGCCCACGATGACTGACGTGAAGGGGCCGCGGGCACGGCACTGCTGCCGCACGGTCCGCTGCTCCTCCGTCGCGGTGTCGAACTCCGGCGCGGGAGGCAGCCCGCTGGCGAACATGCAGGGTTTGTCCGCGAGGAACGCCGTCGTCCGGATTCCCATCCCCTCGAGCACGTCCTCACGCGCGCGGGAGACCTCCCCCACGTCTTCCGGATCGACGCTCGTGAGGTCCGCACGGCTGTCGAGCGTACGCGGATCGACGAGGAGCACCCCTTCGGACGAGCCGGCCAGCTCAGTGATGACGGCCTGGAAGATCGCCGCATCCCGATCGACGCTGGCGGGAGTTGCTTGTGCTGCGGCCCCATGAGGCCCGGCGAGCAACATGCCGCACCAGAGTGCGCGCATCCAGTTGACAGTCATTCGTATGGACATCGGCTCAAGCGCCTGTCTCAGTAGGTTCGTACGGCGGCGGACAAAGTCACGGGCTGGTGCCCGACAGACCCGAGCAGGTGCGCGAGTTCGGAGTCTCATACCCAAGCGCGTCCGTATGCTCTCGCCCAAGCTTATGATCAATCTCATGGGACAACGTGTGCTCCAGGTTCCGGTTGTCACCCGAGATCGTATCCGAGAAGCGATCGACCCAGTAATCAGCGATCAGCACACCGATCTGGGCGCTGCCCCATCCACCGGCATCGCCCGCCACCGGCGCGAACACCCGCAGTTCTCCCTGCCCGAACAAGCGCCTTCCTTCCGCCGCGAGGCTGGCGCACTCGCCTCCGCGCTGCTCCATCCGGTCCAGCGCCGCGTTGATCGTGTCGGCCCGGGCTCCCGTCGGTGTCGCGGAACGACAGTACGCCTGGGCCCAATCGACCGTCTGTGCCTGGGTGCAATCGGGGACGGTGTCCTGGGGCGAGATGTGATCGTCCAGGTCCTCGTTCTCAGGCGCGGGGCCGGTGCCAGGGTCCGAATCTCCTGGTCCAGGCGGGGATCCGATGGCTCCGCCTCCTTTGCCGATCCCCGTCCCTGGCGCAGGGCAGCTGCTTACGAATGTCAGCTCCCCATCCAGGGCAGCGGCATCAGAGCTGGACATGCAATCACCGCCCCCCTCACCCTGGCACCAATCAAGGTCGAGGTACGGATCGCATTGGGGATGTCCCACGACGATCACGGGCTCCAGCACATAATCGTGGCTCGGCCCGGCTGATGCGGCGCTCGCTCCGGGCGCTGTCGGCGTATCGGCACACGCCGCCGTTACCACTGCGAGTGCACAAATCAGGGACGCCCAAGCTCTTCCGAATCGCATGATCTTCCTGATTTGTTGACTGATCGTGATAAACCACAATGGAACGCCTACCACTGCACCAGCGA
>NZ_DASURI010000913.1:0-7514 GCF_036280135.1 Longimicrobium sp. | reverse complement strand
GTGACGAACAGGTCGTCAAAGGTGGCGGCCAGCGCGGCGGCCACCCGTCCCTCGTCGCCCGGGGCCACGAAGGCAAAGGCGTACAGCGGGCACGTCTGCCGGGCGTCCTTCGCGTCGTCGTCTCCCGGGCGGCAGCTGGAGACGTCGCCGCCCACGGGCTTGAACGGCGCCAGCGACGCCGCCACGACGAACGTGCCGCCGTCCGCCGTCCACCGTTCCGAGACGGTGCGCATCCGCGCGAACTGGCCGATGCCGGCGTCCGGGTCCGTGCGCCGCCCGTCGCCGAGGATGACGTGCGTGGCGGCCCGGGCCGAATCGGCCTCCACCATCCGAAGCACCTCCTCCAGCTCCGTGTTGCCGTCCGTGTAGAAGCCGGCATCCGCCAGCACGCCCAGGTCGGCGCGGGGCAGCACGCGCACCTCGGTGCCAAAGCCGGCAACCTGCCGGGGCCTGAGCCGCGCGGCGAACCCGTCCAGCACGGACCGGTACTCCGTGCGCACGCGGCCGGCATCGCCCGGGTCCAGGAAGCCGCGCATGCCCTGGCTGCGGTCCACGTACAGCAGCACGGGCTTTCCGGCGTCGTGCACGGGCCACGCGGGCATGGAGTCGCCCGTGGCCAGGCGGGCCGCGCGCGTGAGGTCGCATGCCTCCGGGCTGGTGCACGCCTCCGCCTTCCCGCACGACGCGGTGGAAAGCAGGGCCAGCAGGGGCAGGACCAGGACGGGATGAAATGGAGGACGCATTCAGGATGACTCGATAAAAGGTGGATCATGGAGAGAGGGCGGGTTCAAGGTTGGAGGGATGGACCCGCGCCGGATTCGCACCGAACGCAAAGAAGCAGGGCACCTGGCGGGGTGCCCTGCTTCCGTCCTCCAGACTTTCAGCGACGGACGGATCCCGTTGTCGCTGCTCTTGTTACCGTCCCATGCTGCCATTCCGAGCAAGGTCGGCGCCGTCGCGATCCGTCGCGTGCGTGATGCGTCCGGCGCCGGCCGACCGAGGAATCGGGTCGCGGGAGTGCGGGATCCCGCCCGCGCGCTGAGTTCGCCCGCGAGGGGCTTGTGCACGGGCGAGGTCCGCGCGCGGCGCCACCAGATTCTTCACTCGGCGCCATCGTGCATGGGACGGATCACGACGGCGCCTCCTTCAGAATGACAGTGGGGACGGATCCCGTTGTCGCTGCCCTTGTTACGCTCGCCCGTGCGGTCATCCGGCGCTCAGACCAGCGCCGGGTCGGGGAGGGCGGCGTGGGCGCGCTCGGCCAGGTAGGCCAGCAGCGTGTCGGGGCACAGCGGGCGCGAGAGCAAGAAGCCCTGCACGCAGTCGCACCCCTGCGCGCGCAGGAAGTCCAGCTGTCCGTGATGCTCCACGCCTTCCGCGATCACCGTGAGGCCCAGGCGGTGCGCCATGGCCACCACGGCGGAGACGATGGCCGCGTCGCCCTCGTCGGCCTCCACGTCGCGCACGAAGGTGCGGTCCACCTTGAGGGTGTGGATGGGAAAACGGCGCAGGTACTCCAGCGACGAGTATCCCGTCCCGAAGTCGTCGATGGAAAGCCGCACGCCCACGGAGCGCAGCCCGCCCAGCACGTCCTCGGACGCGGCCGTGTCGCGCATGGCCACGGACTCCGTGATCTCCAGCTCCAGCAGCTCCGGCGGCATCCCCTCGCGCTCCAGCGTCTCGCGCACCTGCTGCACCAGGGCGGGCTCCTGGAACTGGCGCACGGACAGGTTCACCAGCAGCCGCACGTCGTTGTGGCCGGCCTCGCGCCAGCGCCGGGCGTGGCCGCACGCCGTCCGCAGCACCCACGCGCCCAGGGGCACGATGAGCCCGGTGGCCTCGGCCACCTCCAGGAACTCCGCCGGGCCCAGCAGCCCCAGCTCCGGGTGCCGCCAGCGCACCAGGGCCTCGGCCGCGCACACGCGCCCCGTCCGCAGGTCCACCACGGGCTGATAGACGAGCGTGAGCTCGTCGCCCGCCAGCGCGCGGCGCAGGGCGCTCTCCGTCTCCAGCCGCTCCAAGGCGCGCTGGTTCATCTCCGGGGCAAAGAAGCGGTACAGGTCGCCCCGCGACTGCTTGCCGCCGTACATGGCGATGTCGGCGTGGCGCAGCAGCGTCTCGCCGTCCTCGCCGTCGTCGGGCGCCACGCTCACCCCGGCGCTGGCCGTGACGAACAGCTCGCGCCCGCCCACCACGAACGGGTCGCGCAGCGTCTCCAGCACCTTGCGGGCGACCTCGCCGGCGCCCCGCGCCGCGTCCAGCCGGGGAAGCAGCAGCACGAACTCGTCGCCGCCCAAGCGGGCCAGCGTGTCTTCCGCCCGGACGGCCGCGCGCAGGCGGGTGCCCACCTGGCGCAGCAGCTCGTCGCCCGTGGAGTGGCCCAGCGAGTCGTTGATGACCTTGAAGCGGTCGAGATCGACGAACAGCAGCGCCACGCGGTGCCCGTTGCGCCGCGCGTGCGCCAGGGCCACGTCCAGGCGGTCCAGCAGCAGCCGTCGGTTGGGCAGCCCCGTCAGGGGATCGTGGTACGCCAGGTGCTCGGCCTGCCGGGCGCTGTGCAGGGCGCCTGCCCGCTGCTCCTCCAGCAGGGCCATCACCATCCCCAGCCCGATCACCCACTCCAGCAGGAAGTCCACCGTGCCCAGGTACGCGGCGTACGCGGGGATGTTGTGCCCCAGCAGCCGCCGAAGCGCGAAGCCGAAGTAGTGCAGCTGCTGCGCGCCAAAGAGCGCGAAGCCCGCCGCCACGATGCGCCGCCCCGCCCGCGGCCCGCCGCCCGTGGGGCGCACGGCCCACGCGCTGCCCAGCAGCACCAGCCCCAGCACGAGCGACCGCACGCCCACGCGCACGAAGTGGCGCCCGCTCGACGCCTCGGCCGGGGTGACGAAGGCCAGCGTGGAGGCGAGCGCCACGGCCGCCGCGACGACGACGAGCCCCCGCAGCACCCGCGGGCGCGCACGGCGGGCCGCCCGCAGCTCCCAGGTGCCCGCCGCCAGCCACGCCGCCTGCAGGTACGAGCCCAGCAGGCTCATGAAGGTGAGCCCCAGCCGCAGGGGGTGCAGGGCCGGCAGGGACTTGAGGGTGAAGAGCGTGGCCGCGCTCACCACCAGGTAGGCGACGAACGCCAGCCAGCTCAGCCCCCAGCGGCGCAGGTACGGCCGGTGCCCGCCGCGGGCAAAGGCCAGCAGCAGCAGGCCCAGCAGCAGGGCCCCCGCCGCCTGCGCCAGGTTGGTGCTGATGAGCATGCGCCCCGCCTCAGGCACGGGGCGCTCCGCGCGGACGGTTCTCCATGGAAAGTATCCTCAAACGTTTGTGCGCTCCGCCACGAACGTCCGGCGGCCGGAGGAGTGCTCCGGCCGCCGGTGTGCCACGCGATCCCGCTTCCGTCTTTTCCGTCCAGGAGGCCAGGACGGGCCCTCGAGGTGAGTCAGGCCCACGCGGACGCCCCCTCCGGGCTCGCGGAGCTCGCCCACCTCCCCCAAAACCCCTGGGGGAGGTTGGACTGCGCGTTCAGCTCACGACGCGCGCTCGGCTCAGGACGCGCCGGCGGCGGCGCCGGCCTGGGCGCTGTCGGCCACCTCGCGCAGCTGGTGCACGGCCAGGGCGTACGCGGCCAGGGGGCAGTTGCCGCCCCGCACCTCGCCCAGCAGCTCGCGGTACGCGCGCACCACCCGCGGGTGCTCCTTCTCCACCTGGTCCAGGGCGCGCTTGCCCTCGCCGCCGTTGTAGGCCAGCACGGCCTGCACCAGCCCGCGCTGCGCCCGCTGCACGTCGTCCGCCAGCGACTGGGCAAAGCGACGCTCCCACGGGTCGCGGCCGGCCGCGTTGCGCACCGCCTCGCGCAGCGTGGCCGTGCCAAAGCGCTCCGACACCGTGTAGAAGGCCTTGGCCGTCTTGAGCTCGTCCGTCCCCGCGCGGCGCGACACCTCCACGATCTCCAGCAGCTGCGGGAGAAAGCGGAGCGTGATGAGCCGCTCGCCCAGCGTGCGCTCCACGCCCAGGTCCGCCAGCTCGCCCAGGCGCGACAGGAACAGGGCGCGGTCCTCGCCGCTCACGATCTTGGCGAAGTTGCCGCGCAGGGCCGCCAGCCCGCTCCGCGCGTCGTCGATGAGCACGTCCGTGGCGCCGTCCGCCGGCGTGTTGGCCAGGATCCACGCCGTGGTGCTCTCCAGCACCCGGGCCAGGCCGCCCAGCCAGCGGTAGATGGTCTCCGACGGGTACTTACCTTCCAGCGCCGCCAGGTCCGCCCGTACCTCCGGCGCCCCGCTGATGCGGCTGGCCACGAGCCACGCCCGCACCACGTCGGGGACGGCATTGCCCGTGTCGCGCGAGACGCGGTGCAGGAAGCTGCTCCCCATCAGGTCCACCAGGTCGTTCACCAGCTGCGTGGTGACGATCTCGCGCCGCAGCCGGTGCCCGCGCAGCCGCTCCGTCCCCGCCGCCTCCACGGCCTGCGGGGGAAAGTAGTTCACCAGGTACGACTCCGTGGCCGGGTCGTCGGGCACCTTGCTGGCCAGCAGCTGCGCCTTGGCGAACATCTTGGCGTGCGCGAGAAGGACGCACAGCGTCGGCCGGGTGAGCCCCAGGCCGGCGGAGCGGCGCTCCGACAGGCCGTCGTTGTCCGGGATGTCCTCCTTTTCCCGGTTCAGCACGCGGTCGCGCTCCAGCCCCTGGATGAGCGCCGTGAAGTCGTCCAGCGACTCCCGGGACCGGATCTCGTCCAGCGACACGGCCAGCGACTGGCTCACGTTGTCGTGCAGGACCAGCGTGCTCACCTCGTCCGTCATCTGCCGCAGCAGGTCGTTGCGGCCCTCCTCCGTCATCTCGCCGTCCTGCACCACGCGGTTGAGCAGGATCTTGAGGTTCACCTCGTGGTCCGACATGTCCACGCCGGCGGAGTTGTCCAGCGCGTCGGTGTTGATGCGCCCGCCCTGCAGGTGAAACTGGATGCGGGCCCGCTGGGTGAAGCCCAGGTTGCCGCCCTCGCCGATGACCTTGGAGCGCAGGTCCTCGGCGTTCACGCGCACGGGATCGTTGGGCGGATCGCCCACCTCGGCGTGCGTCTCCTCGCGGTCCTTGACGTAGGTGCCGATGCCGCCGTTCCACAGCAGCTCCACGGGCGCCGTGATCACCGCGCGGATGAGCGATTCGCCGTCCAGCACCGTCACGTCGTCCGCCAGCCCCAGCGCCGCGCGGGCCTGCGGGGTGATCTCCACCTCCTTGGCGCCGCGGGGCACGATGAAGCCGCCGGCGGAGATCAGCGACCGGTCGTAGTCCTCCCACGAGCTGCGGGGGAGGTTGAACATCCGCTGCCGCTCGGCGAACGACACCGCCGGGTCCGGGTCGGGGTCGATGAAGATGTGCCGGTGGTCGAACGCGGCCAGCAGCCGGATCTGCTTCGAGAGCAGCATCCCGTTGCCGAACACGTCGCCGCTCATGTCGCCGATGCCGGCCACGGTGAACGGCTCGGCCTGGATGTCCTTGCCCATCTCGCGGAAGTGGCGCTTGACGCACTCCCACCCGCCGCGGGCCGTGATGCCTTCCTTCTTGTGGTCGTAGCCGTTGCTGCCGCCCGAGGCGAACGCGTCGCCCAGCCAGAAGCCGTACTCCGCCGCCACCCCGTTGGCCACGTCCGACAGGTGCGCCGTGCCCTTGTCCGCCGCCACCACCAGGTAGGGGTCGTCGCCGTCGTGGCGCGCCACGCCCGCAGGCGGGACCACCTTGCCGGCCACGAGGTTGTCGGTGATGTCCAGCAGGCCCCGCATGAGCGTGCGGTACTGCTCGGCCGCCTCGGCGCCCATCTGCTCGCGGTCGTCAAAGCGGCGCCGGGTGATGAAGCCGCCCTTGCTGCCGTTGGGGACGATGACCGCGTTCTTGATCATCTGCGTGGTGACCAGCCCCAGGATCTCCGTGCGGAAGTCGTCGGGCCGGTCGCTCCAGCGAATGCCGCCGCGGGCCACGGCCGCCCCGCGCAGATGCACGCCCTCCATGCGCGACGAGTGGACGAACACCTCGTACAGCAGGCGCGTCTTCTTGAGCTCGTCCACGTCGGCGCAGCGCACCTTGAGGGAGATGTACGGCACCCCGCCGCTGCGGGCCGTGGGGTCCGCCCCGCCGTGGCGGTAGTAGTTCGTCCGCACGGTGCCCTCCATCAGGGCCAGCAGGCGGCGCAGGGCACGGTCGTCGGGCAGGGCCGTGACCTTCTCGATCTCGTCCATCAGCCGCGCGCGCACGGCCGCCTGGTCGCCGCCCTGCCCGCCGAAGCGCGCGTGGAACAGCTCGATCAGCCGCCGCGTGACGGCCGGGTACGCGGCGAGCGCGCGGGAGACGGCGATGCGCGACGGGATGGCGCCCACCTGGAACGCGTACTCGCTGTAGGCGCGCAGCAGGTCGGCCTCGCGCCAGCGCAGCCCCGCCGCCAGGGTGAGCCCGTTGAACGGGTCCTCGACCGCGTCGCCGGCCCGGACGGCCAGCAGCGACTCGGCCAGGATGGGCGCGACCTCGTCGGGGATGGGCTGCCCCTCGCGCGTCTGCACGGCGAAGGAGTAGATGATGAAGCCCTGCTCGCCCGCGCCGCGCAGGGCAAAGGTGTCCACCTCCACCACCCGCATGCGCGCATCCTCCAGGATGGGCATGAAGTCGGAGAGGACCAGCCGCTCGCCCCGCAGGTACAGCTTGAGGACGGAGGAGCCGGCCGGCGCCGACTCGCCCGGCAGGGGCTGCCGCAGCTGCAGGCCCACCGTCTCGCCCGAGCGCTCCAGCCGCTCCATGTGCAGCACGTCGTGCACGGCGGCCACGGGCGCGTTGGCCGCGCGGTACTCGGCGCTGAACGCGCCGCCGTAGGTAGTCGCCAGGCGCACGGCCTCGCCCTCGTCCGTCAGCTCGCGCAGGGCGTCGCGCAGCCCGTCTTCCCAGGTGCGCACGAGCGACGACACCTCGCGCTCCAGCTCGCGCGCGGCGGGGACGGGGGCGTTCTCGCCCAGGGCCAGGTAGTAGTGCAGGCGGGCGCGGTCGCCCGCGGCCATGGCCATCACCTGGTACAGCAGGGGCCCGCCGGCGCGCTGGGCCAGCCGCTCGCCCACGGCCTGGCGCACCTCGGCGCTGTAGCGCCCGTGGGGCAGGATGACCATGACGGCCGCCCGGCGGCGGGCGTCGTCGCCGCGCACCACCACGCGCACGTCGGGCGTGAACAGCGAGGCCAGCGCGGCCTGCACCTCCACCCCCAGCTGCTCCACGGAGGCCTCGAACAGCTCCTCCTTGGGCATGGTGTTGAGGATGGTGACGATCTCCTTGTAGTCGTGCCCGCCGGCCCGCGCCCCGCTGCTTTCCAGCACGCGCTGCACCTTGCCGCGCAGGATGGGGATCTCCTCCGCGCCGGTGGCGTACGCCTGCGACGTGAACAGGCCCAGGAAGCGCCGCTCGCCGCGCACGCGCCCCTGCTCGTCCAGCGTCTTCACGCCCACGTAGTCCATCCGCGCGCGGCGGTGGACGGTGGCCTCGGCGTTGGTCTTGGA
>NZ_DASURI010000912.1:0-4627 GCF_036280135.1 Longimicrobium sp. | reverse complement strand
GAGCCGTGCAGGATCTCGTCCAGCCCCGCCGCCAGGTTGAACGCATCCACCATGATGGACAGGCGCCGGCCCAGGTTGGGCAGCTCCGGCCGGAAGGTGGCGCGCAGGTCGAAGTTGGTGCTCCACTCGCCCCGGCAGCTGTTGCGCTCGGCCACTTCGCCCATCTGGTCGCGCAGGCAGTCTCCCACGCGGCCGGGCACGCTGCCCAGCAGCCGCTGCATCCCCGACGCCAGCGCCGTGTCGCCCGCGACGGCCGACGGGTCAAAGACGAACGCGGCGTCGTTGCGCACGCCGTCGCCGTTGATGTCCTGCCCCACGACGGGGGTGAACGGCGAGCCGCTGTTGGCCCGCGCGATCAGGCTGAACTCGAACGACTGGCCGATGGGCATCCCCATCGTGGCGACCAGCGTGTGCCGGCGCTCGCGGTCGCTCGTGGCCCAGTCGCGCACGTTGGGGTCGCCGCGGGTGACGGCCTGCGACAGCCCGCCCAGGGGCGAGCCGCCGGCGAACGAGCCCTGGTCCGTGGACCGCGACCACGTGTAGTTGGCGGAGAGGAGCAGGCGCGGACCAAAGATGCCCTGCAGCCCCACCGTCGCCTGCGCCGTGCGGTTCTCCAGCGCGGAGTTGACGGCAAAGACGTAGCCCAGTTCCGGGTCCACCCGCGACGCGTAGAGCGGGATGGCGGCGGACGACGGCTGGATGGCCGACGCCTGCGCGTAGACGGGGCGCCCGCCCTCCTCGTCGATGGTAAAGGCGGGCGTCTCCCGGCGGTTCAGGTCGCGCACGCCCGTCTGCGCCACGCCCAGCGTGTACGAAAAGTCGAAGTTGGCGCTCACGCGACGCAGCAGCTGCGTCTGGTAGCCCAGCGACGCGCGCCACGACCGCGGGGCGCTGAAGTCGTCCTCGAACACCGTCACGCTGGGCACGCTGCGCACGGGCTGGCCCACGCCGCCGCCCACGCACTCGGTGGGAATCGTCGACGGGTCATCCAGGAACCGCTGCCAGTCGGCGATGGGCGTGGCCGATCCCACGCAGTCGATCTGCGTCTCGCCGCCGGGCAGGCCCGTCTGCTCCAGGGCCGCCGCGAAGAGCGAGTACGGCGCGCGGCCCCGGAACTCGCCCAGGCCGCCGCGGACCAAGCGCAGCGGCGCGCCCTGCTCGCTGAGCCGCCAGCTGAAGCCCACCCGCGGGCTCACGTGGATCTCGCCCGGGATGTTGTCCGTGCGGTAGCCGAACTGCTCCTGGATCCGCGGATTGAGCGCGGGGTCCTCGCCAAAGCGCGAGCCTTCCACGCGCACGCCGCCCGTGACCTGCACCTCCGTGCGGGGGCGCCACGTGTCGCCCAGGTAGGCGGCCACGTCGATGCCCGAGCCCTCCGTCACGCGGTCCGACAGCTGGCGGGTGAAGCGGAAGGGCCGGCCCTCGGCGAACGCCTCCAGCGACTCGAACTCGAAGGTGCCCAGCCGGTTGCTGGACTGCTGCTGCTCGAACGTGTTGGCGTTGAAGACGAGGCCGGCCTTGAGGCGGTGGGTGTCGCGGACGAGCATGGACAGCTCGTCGGCCACCTCGAACGTCCGCTCGCGCGAGAGCGAGGGCAGGGAGCGGTCGCCGCCGAACGCGAACGAGCTGAACCCGCGCCCCGCGCCCTCCAGGGCCGACGCCACCTGCACGCGGCCCTCCGGCAGCTCCTCGTACGGCGTCTGGTCGCGCCGGTCGATGTTGACGGACGCCCGCAGCTCGTTCACCCACCCGTCCGAGAAGCGCGACGTGAGGGTGGCGATGGCGCCGCCGCCGTCGCTGCCCACCTCGCCGCCGTTCTCCAGCGTCTCCAGGAAGCCGATGCGGGCGTTCTCCTGGTCGTACATGTTCAGGTGCGCGCGCAGGGCCAGGTTGTGCTGCTGGTTGATGACGACGTCCGTGCGCCCCAAAAAGCTGAGCGCGTCGCCCGTGCGGGCGTAGTCGCCCGTGCGGCCCGTGAGGCCGTACGTCTGCGTGAGGGTCGTCAGGAACGTGTCCACGGCCTGTGGCGTCACGCCGAAGCGCTGCAGTGCCAGCGGGTCCTGCGGCGTGAGCGCGTACAGGTCGTCCGTGCGGTGCTGGTAGGTAAAGCTCAGGAAGTAGAACAGCCGGTCCTTGACGATGGGCCCGCCAAAGCCGCCGCTGAAGCGGTTCTGCGTGTAGCCCTGGCCCAGCTGCGGGTTGCCGCCGTCCAGCTGCAGCGCTTGGTCGCGCAGCTGCCAGCTGAACGATCCGCCGGGCCGGTTGGTCCCGCTGCGCGTCGTGGTGGCCACGAGGCCGCCGGCGAACTGGCCGCGCGACACGTCGAACGTGCTCGTGACCACCTGCGTGCCGCGCACGCCCTCCTGCGGCACGCCGATGGGCGACCCGCCGCTCTCGCCGCCGCTCAGGCGCGAGCTGAAGCTGGCGCCGTCCAGCGTCACCTGGTTCTGCGACGCCTGCTGGCCGCCCACGGAGAACGCGCCCCGCCCGCTGGCCGAGTCGCCGCTCAGGGCCACCACGCCGGGGGAGAGCGCCGCCAGCGACGCCGCGTCCGTGTTCTCCAGGGGCAGGCGGTTCACGATCTCGCCGGACAGGTTGCGCTCCTGGCCGCCCACGTCGCCGCGGGTGGGCTGGGGGCCGCGCTCGGCCTCGACGGAGATGGCCTCCAGCATCACGGCCTGCTCCGTCAACCGGAAGTCGGCGATGAGCACCTCCTCGTCCGCCTGCCGCGCCACGGTGCGCGACTGCGCCTGCCGGCCCACGGTGGACGCGCGGATGGTGTACCGCCCGCCGCCGTCGGGAAAGGCGATGGTGTACCGGCCGTCGGCGTTGGTGGCCGTGCTGCGGGTGACCCCGCTTTCGGCGGAGGTGGCCTCGATGCGCACGCCGCCGAGGGGCGCGCCCTCGGCGTCGGTCACGCGGCCGCGGAGGAGGTCGGTGCCTTGCGCCGCGGCGGGCACGGCGGCCGTGAGCAGCGCCACGGCGGCGGCCAGCACGGCGAGGAACGGTCGTACGAAGCGCATTGGGGACTGCTTCGGATTCAGGGTTTCCGATGGAGCGGATGTGGATCCGCCCCGGCTGACGGCCATCTGCCCGCGCGTCACGAGATCCGCCCGGCGAGCCGATCCTTCTCAGGGCGATCGGCCCGGCGCCGTCCATCCACCGAATCCATCGTCACGGGACGGGGACGGGCGGACGGACGATGCGATCTCCGGCGGACGGGTACCAGACGCGCGGCGGCGCGGAGATGTTAAGGACGGGGGATGGGCATCCGTCCGGAACGCCTTCCGCATCGACCGTGCAAGACACGGGCGGGGGAGCGGGCGTTGGCGTGTCACGAAAACCCGAACATCGTGCCACGCCGCGTCCCGTTTCGTTACGCGGACGTTACGCGGGCTGTCTACACTCTCCGCAGTGCAGTGTCACAGCCATTTCCGTCCCGAGACCGACGAGGTGGAACTTGCAGATCGCTTCCGCCCAGATGCATTCTTCTAACGTGTTTACCGGGCTGATCGGTGCGGCCGCCCGCGAGCCTGCCCCCAACACGAACCGCATGAGCGCCCACATCCTGGTGGTGGACGACGAGCCGGACATCTCGGCGCTGGTGGCGTACCACCTTGCGCGCGAGAGCTATCGCGTCCGCACGGCCAGCAGCGGCCCCGAAGCCCTGCGCGCGGCGGAGGTGGAGCGCCCGGACCTGGTGGTGCTGGACCTGATGCTGCCGGGCATGTCGGGGCTCAACGTGCTGGAGGAGCTGCGCAAGCGGCCGGAGACGCAGGACATCCCCGTGATCCTGCTCACGGCCCGCAAGGAGGAGCAGGACCGCATCGCCGGCCTGCGCCTGGGCGCGGACGACTACGTGAGCAAGCCGTTCAGCCCGCAGGAGCTCATCCTGCGCGTGGGGGCCGTGCTGCGGCGCGTGCAGCAGGCGCCGCCGGTGGAGAAGGGCGGCAAGGTGGTGCGCGTGGGCCCGTTCGCGGCGGACACGGGCGCGGCGCGCGCGCAGGTGGAGGGGCGCGAGCTGGACCTTACGCCCACGGAGTACCGCCTGCTCATCACGCTGATGGAGCGCCGCGGCCGCGTGCAGAGCCGCCGGCAGCTGCTGGAGGCCGTGTGGGAGGTGACGGCGAACATCGCCACGCGCACGGTGGACATGCACGTGCAGCGGCTGCGCAGCAAGCTGGGCGAGCACGCGGACTGGATCGAGACCGTGCGCGGGTTCGGGTACCGGTTCCGGAACGAGCCGCCGAGGTAACGGAAGTGCGAAAGTGCGGAAGTGCGAAAGTGCGGAAGTGCGGAAGTGCGGAAGTGCGGAAGTGCGGAAGTAACTGCGATGGATCGACGCACCCGCACGGTTGCCGGCGCTGACGGTGGGGGAAGGACGTGGTAGATTGGTCGCTGCGCTGGATTTCCGGCGCGGCGATCGTTGTTTCGGGGGGCGGATGAGGGGCGGCGACCGCGGGAAGCGTCGGGGGAGGTCGCGGGATCGTGGGGTAGGGGAGAGCGAGGAAGAGGGGAGCCCGTCGCTGCGCGACGGGGGCCCTCTCCCCCGCCGCCTGCGCCGCTCGTTCCTCGCGGCTCGGTGGCGACCCCTCCCCCAACTTCGGGGGAGGGGTTGGGCACGGGC
>NZ_DASURI010000911.1:0-5630 GCF_036280135.1 Longimicrobium sp. | reverse complement strand
GCGCGGCGCCTTCAACCTCATGCGCGCGGCCAGCCGCGGGAGGATGAAGCGCCGCAGCGGCCGCGTCATCAACGTGTCGTCCGTGGTGGGCATCACGGGCAACGCGGGGCAGGCCAACTACGCGGCGTCCAAGGCGGGGCTCATCGGCATGACCAAGTCCGTGGCCAAGGAGCTGGCCGGGCGGGGGGTTCTGGTCAACGCCGTGGCCCCCGGATACATTGAGACCGACATGACGGCCGAGCTGCCCGAGGCCGCGCGCACGGCGCTGATGGCCAGCATCGCGCTGGGGCGGCTGGGCACGCCGGAGGACATCGCACCGGCGGTGCGGTTCCTGGCCGGGCCGGGCGCGTCGTACATCACCGGGCAGGTGCTGGTGGTGGACGGTGGGATGGTGATGTAAGACAGGGAAGGGACGCACGCGGTCTCACGGATGGCGGCGTTCGGTACGCTCAAATCAACCAGGAGCACGTGAAATGGCGGACATCGAGGCGAAGGTCAAGGAGATCATCATCAACGAGCTGGGCGTGGATGCCGAGAAGGTGACGCCCGAGGCCTCGTTCGTGGAGGACCTTGGCGCGGACTCGCTGGACACCGTGGAGCTGGTGATGGCCTTCGAGGAGGAGTTCGGGATGGAGATCCCGGACGAGGAAGCCGAGAAGCTGCGCACCGTGGGTGACGCCATCAACTACATCACCAGCAACGCGGGCCAGAGCTGAGCCGGGACGCACGTCCCGCCGGCCCTGAACCACTTTGTTTCCAGACGGGCCGCCCCCGCGGCGGCCCGGCCCGAGCTTCCCGATCTTCACCGGAGCGGCTGATGAATCGCCGAGTCGTGATCACGGGGACCGGTCTCGTTACGCCCGTCGGGCTGGACGTCCAGGAGACCTGGGCGGCCCTGCTCGACGGGCGTAGCGGCGCCGGGCCCATTACGCAGTTCGACGCGTCCGCGTACCCCGTCCGCTTCGCGGCCGAGGTCAAGGGCTTCGATCCCGCGGCGTACATCGACCGCAAGGAAGTCAAGCGCACCGACCGCTACAGCCAGCTGGCCATCGCCGCGTCCGTGCAGGCCATGCGCGAGGCCGGCCTGGACGAGGGGCTGGGCTCGGTGGACCCCGAGGCGTTCGGGGTGATCGTCGCCAGCGGCATCGGCGGCATCGGCACCTTCGAGGAGCAGCACGGCAGGCTCATGGAGAAGGGCCCCGGCCGGGTGTCGCCCTTCTTCGTCCCGATGTTCATCAGCGACATCGCGGCGGGGCTCGTGAGCATCCGCTACGGCCTCAAGGGCCCCAACTACTGCACGGTGAGCGCCTGCGCCAGCGGCGCGCACGCCATCGGCAACGCGTTTCGCCACATCCGCGCGGGCGACGCGGACCTCATGCTGGCGGGCGGCGCCGAGGCGGCCATCTGCCCCACGGCCATGGCGGGCTTCGCCAACATGACGGCGCTCTCCACCCGCAACGACTCGCCCGAGACGGCCAGCCGGCCGTTCGACAGGACGCGCGACGGCTTCGTGCTGGGCGAGGGCGCGGGGATGGTGGTGCTGGAGGAGCTGGAGCACGCAAAGGCGCGCGGCGCCACCATCATCGCCGAGCTGGTGGGCTACGGCCTCACGGGCGACGCGTACCACATCACGGGGCAGCCCGAGAACCACGAGGGGCTCGCGCGCGCCATGCGCAACGCCCTGCGCGAGGCCGGGGCCGACCCGTCGGAGGTGGACTACGTGAACGCGCACGGCACCAGCACGCCGCTCAACGACAGCAACGAGACGGGCGCCATCAAGCTCGTGCTGGGCGACCACGCGCGGTCGGTGGTGGTGGGCAGCACCAAGAGCATGACGGGCCACCTGCTGGGCGCGGCCGGCGCCATCGAGGGCGTGTTCAGCGCGCTGGCCTGCCGCGAGGGGCGCATTCCTCCGACGATCAACTACAGCGAGCCCGATCCCGAGTGCGACCTGAACTACGGGACGGAGGGCGTGACGGAGCGCCCCGTGCGGCTCGCGCTGAGCAACTCGGCCGGCTTTGGCGGGCACAACGTCTCGCTCGCGATTCGGCGCTACGAGGCGTAAGTACGGCGAACTGCTTTCTCACGCAGAGGGAGCAGAGGCAGCAGAGTACCCCGGTTCCAGCATGGAACCGGGGTTTTCTGCTGCCGGGCGGGCTTTTCCTGCGTTTTCTCACGCAGAGCCGCGGAGGACGCAGAGTACTTCATCGCGCGATCGAAGTACTCTGCGCCTCCGCGGCTCTGCGTGAGAAATCAGTTGGTGTTCATTGATCTTCGGCGAAGCCCAGCTCTTCCCGCGTGAGGTCTTCCTCGTCCACGGGCGCGTCGATCGGCGCGTTCTGCGGGATGCTCTTGCCCATCGCGATCTCCACCAGGCCGAGGAGCGCCTGCTTTCTGCGATCGAAGAACGCAGCGAAGTCATCCGCGCGCATCGTTTCGGGATCGATCAGGTGCGATTCGAGGAGCCGGTTCATTCCCGCATCGTCCAGGCGCACGTTGGGATGGTTCTGCAGCGCCCGCAGGTACTCGGACGGAGCCCGCCCCCCGATCGTCCGATTGGCCTTGTACGAGATCTGCGCCTTGTTCACGATGGAATTGTACACCGCGGGCTTGATCCCCCGCTTCTCGCACCAGATCCGCGGGAAGAGGTGGTGGATATCGAGCGCCACCTCGTCCACGTCCAGGTCCTTCACGCTCGCCTTCCAGAAGAAGTCCTTCGCCCCCTCGCGCAGCACCAGGATGCTCAGCCCCTTGTAGGCCGCCGCGAGACGCGAACGCAGCGTGTCCAGCCGTCCCGGCGAGAACGAGGCCTCGTACACCGTCCGCGGCTCGCTCGCCCCGCCGCCGATCCAGTCGAGTAGATCCTCCACGTCGTTCGCGATCCGCGTTTCCACGGCGCCGCCGTAGAGCTCGCCCAGAACGCCGCACCAGTACCAGCGGGCCAGCTTGTCGTAGATCAGCGGCTCACGCCAGCGGTTTCCCAGCATGGCGAGAACGGCGGCCAGCGGGGCGAGCTGCGTGCGGTACGGGAGGTCGCGCGCGCTGTAGACGTACTCCTGGCGCAGGAACCTGGCTGCCTCCTTGAACGCCCCTTCCACGGCGTCCGCCCACTTCTGGTACGTTTCCAGTTCCAGCGCGAGCACCGCCGCGCGCTTGGCGCTGACGGGAGACGCCGACTTGCCCACCTTGCCCGCCGCGAGGTCCTGCTGGCGCCGCTCGTAGGTGTGAAGCAGCGTGATGGCCTGCAGGAAGTCCGTGGACTCCAGCACGGTGAGCACCGGCTCGCGCCTGAGCCGCTGCAGGCGGCCCTCCTTCTTGCGCAGCTCGCTCCCGAACCAGTCGTCGCGAAGGTTGAAGCCGTCCGCCGCATAGGTGGCGGTCACCAGCTCGAATACGGAGAGGGGCACGCCGCCCGTGTTCACCTTCTCGAACACCAGGCAGACCGCTTCCTTGGAGGTTTCCTTCTTGAGCTCGATCACGGGGAGCTGGTACTCCCGGAACGCGTTGAGCACCTTGCGCCGAAACTGCATGTACACGGCAAAGTGCTCGGGCGCGTGTTCCTGCAGGCTTTCTTCCCACTTGTCGGAGTTCAGGATCTGGTTGCACGGGAAGTACAGCTGGCGGCACTCCAGCTCGAGGGACGAGAGATCCAGGTCCACCGTGCGCCCAAAGTTGCTCTTTTGCTTGCGGTCTTCCTCGATGGCGATGAACGCGTCGTCCAGCGAGCCGTCCTCCAGCGCCTTGCGGATGTCCAGGTAGTAGAACCGCCGGATGGGCTTGCCCTTTTCATCGAACGTCCTGACCGGCTCGTTCAGCATCAGCACCTGCGTCAGGGACGTGAGGCGCTGCTGGCCGTCCAGGATCAGCAGCTCCGGGTCCGGATGCCTTCCCGGGATCTTTACGTTCTCGATGGGCCTCACCTGGAAACGGACGTCCCCACCCGTCTCCAGCAGCATCACCGCCCCCACCGGGAACGACCGGGCAATGCTGACGAGCAGCGAGCGAACGTGGCTGTCGTCCCACACCCATCCACGCTGAAAGTCCGGAAGCTGGATCTTGCCCCGGGTGACGTCCTGGAGGATCGCGGGCAACAACTGCTTCGTGCTGTCGAATGTGCTCATGGTCCTGATGCTGGTTGCGCGGGGAGCGAGTTGCTTTCGGACGGCGTAAGACGGTCCCGTGTCGCGTCCCGGTCGTGTGCCCGGATAGTAGAGGGCCTGGAGGGCGGAGAATTCTCGAGCGCGGCGCGGAGGATGTCGAGCAGGAGCTCGCCGGGGCCGGGGGCGGCGAGGTTCGTGAGCACCGTCACGGAGAGGCTGTCGCCCGGCACGTACGCGTTGTCCGCGCGAAAGCCCTGGATGCCGCCGTTGTGGCGGATCACCGTGTGCCCGTCGATTTCCGTCACCACCACGCCGTAGCCGTAGTTCGACGCGCGCGCGGCGGAATCGGGCGTCGTCATCCGCCGCCACGACGCGGCGCCCACCACGCGGCCGCCCGCCAGCGCACGGTTCCACGCGGCCAGGTCGCCTACCGTGGAGCACAGGCCGCCGGCCGCGTACGGCGCCGTCATGCTCGTGTACTCCGCGTTCACCACGCCCGTGTCCCGCTGCTGGTAGCCGGCCGCGCGGTGGCGGATGAGGGGCGCCACGTCGCAGTAGCGCGTCTCGTTCAGCCCCAGCGGGCGCAGGATCCGCCACTCCAGCGCGTCGGCGTAGCGCTCGCCCGTCACGCGCTCGATCAGCCTCCCCAGCAGCGTGTAGCCGATGTTGCTGTACTTCCACGCCGTCCCCGGCGCGAACTCCAGCGGCTCGTCGCGCACCAGGCCGATCACGCTGTCCGGCGTCAGCGCCTCTTCGCGCAGCCCCAGGCGGAGCCACTCGCGCTCGAAGCCCGGCAGCCCGCCCGTGTGGTTCAGCAGGTGGCGCACGCGGACGCCGCTCCACGCGTCCGGCAGATCCGCCACGTACCTGCCGATGGGATCGTCCAGCGACACGCGGCCCTGCTCCACCAGCTGCAGCACGAGCGCGGCCGTGAACTGCTTGGTGATGCTGCCGATGCGGTACACGGTCCCGGGCGTGGCGGGGACGTCGTTCTCCACGTCCGCCAGGCCGTAGCCCCGGTAGACGAGGGTGTCGCGCCCGCGGAGGACGGCCACGGAGACGCCCGGCGCCCACGTCTCCCGCTGGTACGCGGCCACGAGCGAATCCACCCGCGCGGCCAGGCGGGTGCGCGCGCTCGCCTCATCGCGCCCGCACGCGGCAAGCGGCAGGAGCATGAGGAGCACGATGGATGGAAGCCGGAAGCGGTGCGGAGTCAATTCGCCAGCGGTGGAGAAGGCAGGGTGATGCGGTCCGCCGTCCGGGGACTGAACGGCGGATCCATATTGGGCCGGCACGCCACGGGACGCCAGCCGTCCGCAAACGTGAGAATCCTCTCCATCCACGCAGGTGAACGGGGTGACGCCTAAGGTGTGAGCGGATCGAAGAAAATCCTTGCTCCTCGGTGGATGCAGGAATAATGTGGAGTCACGAAAAGGACGCACCTGGAAGTTTTTCAGGTTTGTAGTTCCGGCTGCGTCGCGCGCACACCACCTGCTCCGGAGGACGTGATGAAAGGTACGCTGGCGAACA
>NZ_DASURI010000910.1:0-12248 GCF_036280135.1 Longimicrobium sp. | reverse complement strand
CCGGCGCATCGTGCGAATGATCGAGCAGGCCGACGGCATCTTCTTCGGCGGCGGCGACCAAGTGCACCTCGTGGCCACCATCGGCGGTTCGCGGCTGGACCGCGCCGTGCGCGAGGCGTACGCCAACGGCGCCACCATCTGCGGCACCAGCGCCGGCGCGGCGGCCCTCACGGAGACCATCCTGGCCGGCGGAGAGCCCGACGAGTACGGGCAGATGCAGGCCGTGCACATCGGGCCCGGCTTTGGCCTGCTGGGGTTCCGGGCCATGATCGACACGCACTTCACGCAGCGGCGGCGGCTGCAGCGCCTGTTCATGGTGATCGCGCAGAACCCCGAGCTGCTGGGGCTGGGCATCGACGAGGACACGGCGCTCATCGTGCAGGGCCACCGGGGCGAGGTGGTGGGCCGTGGCTCGGTGACGTTCGTGGACGGGCGCGGCGTGCGCTTCGACAATGCCGACGAGTGCCGGGCCGGCAAGGCGCTCACGCTGAGCTACCTGCGCGTGGGCATCGTGGGCGCGGGGTACACGCTCAACCTGCGCGAGCGGGAGCTGGAGGTGCTGGTGCAGGCGCGCCAGGACGAAGCGCGCGGCGGTTCGGACCTGGAAGTGCTGCGCAGCGAGGCCATGGAGCCGCAGCCCGCCCCCAGGGCGGACCCATCGTAAAGGGCGCACTTCCGATGGACGGACGCGGGCCCCGGGACGCCTGTCCCGGGGCCCGCCTTTTTTGTGCGGAGCACGACACGCGACAACGTGATCCGTCCCCCGCTGTCATACCCGGCCTCACGCGAGCGCCCCCTCCGCTCGCTCAGGCTCGCACCTCCCCCAAAAAAACCTGGGGGAGGTTGAACATCTTCCATCCCGTGTCCCCAGCGCAACCACGAGATGCGTCATCCTGAGGAGCGCCCGCGCATGGCCCGAACATGCACGAACTCCGGGCGCGACGAAGGATCTTGTGTGCGAGACTCGGGGCCGACTTCGCGCACGAGGGGCGGCCCGTGGCGCGGCCGGCAAGATCCTTCGTCGCCGCCATCGATCATGCTCCAACGAGGTCCGTGTGGCGGCTCCTCAGGATGACGCTCTCGCGCGGGATCGCGGCGATTCAGTCGTCTCAAGAAGACGAAGCCGCGGCTGAACGCCGCGGCTTCGTCGTCGGCCCTACGACGACGGGAGGACGCAGGCCAGGCGCGACAGGGTGGCCGGGTTCTTCTTGCTGCCGCCTTCGCTGCTCAGGAACACGGTGCCGTCGGGGCCGAACTCCACGGCCTCGCCCTGCGGCTCGTTCAACCCGGTCAGGTCGTAGGTGAGCGGCTGGCCCAGCTGCCCGGACGCCAGGCCGCCCGTCCGGTAGAACGACACCTGCCGCAGCGTGCGCAGGGCCAGCCACTGCCCGTCGGGCGACGCGGCCGCCCCCGTGATGCGCTGCGGGCGCTCCACCTTGCCGGGCGCCAGCACCGCCATGCGCTCCAGGCGGGCCGGCGTGCCGGGGCGGGCCGTGCGCGGCATGCGGTAGACGGCGATACCGCCCGTCTCGCCCTTGCTCACGATGAAGATGCCGCCGTCGGGGAGCACGAACAGCGCCTCGGCGTCCTGCGGGCCGTCCGGGTAGACGGCCGTGAGGGCCTCGGCCGGGCGCGTTTGCGCGTCGCCGGGCGCGGGCTCGGGCACGCGGTAGATGGTGACGTTGGGCCGCGCCGCCGCGTTGTCGCCGATGTCGCCCACGTACAGGCAGCGCCCGCCGCCGGGACACGGCGCCGCGGCCACGTCCTCCCAGTCCAGCCTGCTCCGCGGGTCGACGCCCGTGACGGTCACCTGGCCGCGGTCGCGACCATCCATCCCCACCAGGTGCAGGAGGGGGCGCCCGGAGTCGTTGTGCGTCCAGATGGCGTCGCCGCCGGCCGCGAGCGCCAGCCCGCTGGACTCGTGCACGGTCTCCGGAAGGCTTACGCTGGCGCCGTCCGGAGCGCAGCCGAACGCGCGGGCGGAGTCGCCCATGGCCGGCTGCGCGGCGGCCAGCGGGGTGCCCGGCTGGACGGCGGGGGCCGGTGCCTCCGCGCGGTCGCGGTCCTTGTCCTTGTCGTGGTCCTTGCCCCCGCGGTGCTCGTCGGGAAGGACCACCATCGAGAGCCCGCCCACGGCGGCGATCACCGCCATCAGGGCAAAGCCCGCGCGCATCAACGGGATGTCTCCCACGCCTCTCGTCTCCTGTGCTGCCTGCGATCCAACTGCCGAACGGGAAAGGACATGCAGCGGATGTGCCGTTCCGCGTTCACACGGCCGGCACGACCTGCTCGCCGGCCACCACGTACACGCGGTCGCCGGGGATCACGCTCACGTCCGCCGTCCCCGTAAAGTCGCCGAACGCGGGGAGAATGCCCACGTGCGGCCCCAGGTGAAAGCACGGTAGCCGCTCACGCTGGCGTCCCGCGCCGCGCAGGGTGACGGATGGATGCACGTGCCCGGCGAGCACGTAGCACGCGGCCGCGGGCTCCGGGTGGTGCGCGTACGCGTACGGCGCGGCCGGCAGCGGCCCGTCCACGCAGGTGATGCGCAGCTCCGCCGGGGGGTCGCCCGCGTGGCGGTCGTGGTTGCCGCGCACGAGCGTAAGCCGCAGCTCGGGGTACGCCTCGCGCCACTCCGCCAGCGCCTCCAGGGTGCGCGGCGCGCGGCTCTGCTTCGCGTGGAAGAAGTCGCCCAAAAAGACGATGGATTCCGCGCCCGTGCGCGCGACCAGGCGCGTGAGGCGGCCCAGGTTGCCGGCCGTGGTGCCGCCGGGGACGGGCACGCCCAGCGCGCGGAACGCCGCCGCCTTGCCAAAGTGCGGATCGGCGACGAGCAGCGCGCGGTGCGCGGGCCGGTACGCGGCGTGTTCCGGCAGCAGCACCAGCCGCTCGCCGCACAGGTCGATCTCCAGGTCTCCCGCCCCGACGTCCAGCGCTGGCTGCATCCTGTGTACGGCTCGCCCAGAAAGTAGTGGAGTATGCTTCGCGGAGAGTACCCCGCATCGGCGAGAATCGCCAGCCTGGCTCCCAGCCGGAGCGGGTAAACCCGCCGCTAGGACAGCGGAAAGCCCCGTCTCGCGCCGACGCGCTCTGCGAACGGGGCTTCAACCGCCAACACGGGCCGCCACCCGACGACGAGGCGGATTCGGTGGCTCGGGCGCCGCCACACCGCACGGCCCCCGCCCGCGACGGACCTGTCGGCGCAGGCCGACATTGCGGGGTCACAGCCGCGAATTCATTCGCCGGGGCTGGGTCTTCGCCGATGGCTGCCTGCTGCGAACCTGCGCGAAACCCAGCCGACGGACCGCCGCATCGGTGCACCCACTCGCCCGGTGCACGAGCCGTCGGCGAAGGCCGACATCACGTTGTCGGTGCCGCGACTTCAGTCGCCGGGTCGCGATGCCCGCCTACCTGCCTCGTCCTCTCCCTCTGCACGATCCCGATCCCGTCATCCGCCGCTCGGCCTTCCGCGTCTGCTGATCGCGTCCCATCCGCCGATCCGCCGATCCGCCGATCCGCCGATCCGCCGATCCGCCGATTCGCGCATCACCTCATCCGGCCATCCCCCGATCCCATCCGCCATCCGCGCATCACCTCATCGCCCATCCAACGATCCCCATCCGCCCCATCCGCCGTCACTTCCCCGTGTCCGCAGCCTTCTCCAGCGCGACCTGCATGCGGCGGACGCGGTCGGCGAGAGACTCGCTGGTCACGGCTTCGCGCGTGCGGTCCACGAGCAGGGGAAAGGCCAGCGGCGGCGTACGCCTGGGCGTCGTCACGGCCACGCGCCCGGCGGCCAGGCGCTCCAGCGTGCGGCCCAGGCGGCTGCTTTCCAGCTGCCGCTCCAGCACCTCGCGGTGCGCCTGGCTCACCAGCAGGTTGCCCGGGTCGTAGCGGGTGAACACGTCGAAGAACAGCCCGCTGCTGGCCTGCAGCTGCCGCGCCGTCTTGCCCGCGTGGGGAAAGCCCTGGAACACGAGGCCCGCCACGCGCGCGATCTCGCGGAACTGCCGCCGCGCCATCTCCGTGGCGTTGAGCGACGCGGGCACGTCCTCCAGCAGGTTGCGCGGGCTGAGCAGTCCGGCGGCCAGGGCCTCGTCCAGCGGCGCGGGATCGGGCGAGAGCAGCTCCAGGCCGTAGTCGTTCATCGAGAAGGTGAACGAGATGGGCAGCAGCCGCGAGATGCGGTACGCGAACAGCGCCGCCAGCCCCTCGTGCACCAGCCGGCCCTCGAAGGGAAAAAAGAACAGGTGATGTCCCTCGCGCGTCTTGACCCGCTCGAGGAGCAGCTCGTCCGCGGCGGGGATGCGCGACCAGCGGGCCTGGATCTCCAGGATGGGGCGGATGGCCTGCATCTCGGGGTCGCGGTACACGCCGCGCGACGCCTCTTCCAGCCGCCCGCGCAGCGACGCCGCCAGCTCCGTGCTCAGGGGCATCCGCGCGCCCATCCACCGCGGGATCATCCCCTTGATGCTCGTGGCGCGGCGCACCCACGCCACCATGTCGCGCACACGGACGAACTCCAGCGGCTTGCCCGCGAAGACGAACTTGTCGCCGGGCTTGAGCCGCGCGATGAACCCTTCCTCCACCGAGCCCAGCGAGCCGCCGCCCAGGTACTTGACCGTCACGGACGCGTCGCTGACGATGGTGCCGATGGACATGCGGTGCCGGCGGGCGATCTGCTTGTCGCCCACGTTGTACGTGCCGTCCTCGCTGATGACCACGCGCTGGAACTCGGGATACGCGCTCAGCGCGTCGCCCCCGCGCGTGACGAAGTCCAGCACCCACTGCCACTCGTCGTCCATCAGCCCCGCGTAGGCGCGCGTCGTCCGCACCTCGGCCTTGAGCGCGTCGGATCGAAAGCCGCCGCCCAGCGCCACCGTCACGACGTGCTGCGCCAGGAGGTCCAGGGGACGATCGACGGGCAGGCGCGACTCCACGGCGCCCGCGTGCATGCCGTCGCGCGCGGCGGCCACCTCGATGAGCTCCAGCGCGTTGGTGGGCACGCACGTCACGCGGCTCACGGCGCCCGGCCGGTGCCCGCTGCGCCCCGCGCGCTGCAGCAGCCGCGCGACGCCCTTGGGGCTGCCGATCTGCAGCACGCGGTCAACGGGGGAGAAGTCCACGCCCAGGTCCAGCGACGAGGTGGCGACCACGCAGCGCAGCTTGCCGGAGCGCAGCCCGTTCTCCACCCACTCACGGCGCGCGCGGTCCAGCGAGCCGTGGTGCAGGGCGATCTGCCCCGCCCAGTCCGGCCGCGCGTCCAGCAGCGCCTGGTACCAGATCTCCGTTTGTGAACGGGTGTTCGTGAATACGATGGCTGTTTCGCCTTCCTTGATGGCGGCCACCACCTGCGGGAGCATCTGCGTGCCCAGGTGGCCGGCCCAGGGAAAGCGTTCGATGGTGGGCGGGATGAGCGCGTCCACCACCACTTCCTTGGGGATGTGCGCGCGGATGATGCGCCCCTGCGCGCGGCCGGGCGCCGTGCCCAGCAGCGCGTCCTGCGCGTCGTGCAGGTTGCCGATGGTGGCGCTCAGCCCCCACGTGCGCAGCGCCGGCCGCCAGCCGCGCAGCCGGGCCAGGGCCAGCTCCACCTGCACGCCGCGCTTGGTGCCCATCAGCTCGTGCCACTCGTCCACCACCACGGCGCGCAGGTCGGAAAAGAGCTGGCGCGCGTCGTCGCGGGAGAGGAGGAGCGCCAGGCTCTCCGGCGTGGTGACGAGCGCCGTGGGCAGCCGCGTGCGCTGCCGCGACCGCACGGCGGACGACGTGTCGCCCGTGCGGCTTTCCAGCGTCCAGGGCAGGCGCAGGTCCGTCAGCGGCGCGCGCAGGGCCTCTTCCGTGTCCGCCGCCAGGGCGCGCAGGGGCGTGATCCACAGGATGCGCAGGGGCGGTGCCTTGCCGGCCGTGGGATCGTCCGGGTGCTCGGCGATCCACTCCAGCACGGGGCCCAGCCACGCCGCGTACGTCTTGCCCGTGCCCGTGGCGGCGTGGATGAGCCCGCCCTCTCCGTCCAGGTACGCGCGCCACACGTCCCGCTGAAACGCGAACGGCTCCCACCCGCGCGCGGCGAACCACGCGTCGGCGGGGGCGACGGGATCGGTGGACGGCGGTGCGGCGGCGCGGGGCATCTCCCTGGATACGGTGCGAGGCGTCGTCGGATCGAGAAGGCAACCATGACGCGCACCTTCGCAGTCTCCGGGCCGAAGCGGCGAAAGGGCCGCTCCGGGAACGGAAAAAGCCCCGCGGTTGCCGCGAGGCTTTTTCGTCCGGCGGACGGCCGTTCGTCCCGGCGTCGCCCGTCAGACCACGCGCATGCGCAGCAAGCCGCGGACGCGGTTCCGGAGCCGCGCGCCCAGGGTGTTCCCCGGGCGATCGCGAACGGCGACGTCGAAGTCGTCCAGGCTCGTCCAGAAGAAGAAGCCCCAGCCCGCCAGCGCCACCAGGGCGGCACCGGCCACTTTCGCGGCCAGCGGCAGCTCCACGCCGGTCAGGGGGCCGAGCGCGGCGAACACGGCGCTGCTGCCCAGGAACAGCAGCGCGTTGCGCACCACTCCCCCGGTCACCTCCGGCAGGTCCGCGGGGCGCGCGGCGCGGGGATGGCGCTCGGCCTCGGCCACGAAGCGGCGGATGAACTCGCGCGCCGCCCGGCGGCGCGCGTCGCCGCGCAGCGAGATGCGGATGCCGGTGGCGCTCACCACCTCCAGGCGCACGCCGGCCGCGGTGTCGAGCTCACGGAAGGAGGCGATGTCCTGCCACGCGATGGGCGTGACCCAGGGCCGCGACTCCATGCCATACCGTACGCGGCTTTCGATCCCGCGCTCCGTGAGCAGGTACTCCGACCGGCGGCGCACCAGCGGCCTGCAGAGAAGGCCCAGCAGGGCCGTCCCCGCGCACACCAGCAACGCCTCCCGCACGCGATCACCGGGATAGGGCATCAGGTTCTGCGCCGTGAGCGTCCGGTATGCGACCGTGCCCACCAGTGCCAGCACGCCCGCCAGCACCCCGAGCCGAACCGGGCTGATGCCGTCCTCCACGACGCGGCGTGTGTCCTGCACCGGCACGTTGCCCGCCTGCGAGTCGGCGAGCGCGGGCATGGTCGCCTGCGGCACCACCTCGTCAAGCGGCGGCGTGCGCGTGGGCGCGGACGGCGGATCCGGCTGCATCATGATCGATCCCGTGCCGAGTGGCTGCTGCCGGGAAGAGGATGGAAGTCCCGGCGATGAATGATCATCGCGTTCGACCCCTCTTTCGGTCAATCCCTGCTGGATGCCCCGCACGTGCCGGATGCGGTGGAGCCGCGGAAGAAAATCTCCCCCCGCGGCTCCGGTTCATCCGCCATCATAAAGGAAACTGCATTCTCACACGGCACTTCGTGAACGGGAACGACAACGGTAACGGATAGAAAAACCGTTGCAGTTGCCGTTCACGAAGTGCCGTGTGAGCCTTCTTTTCAGTTGCCGATCCAGTACGACGCCTTGATGAGAAAGACGTTGTGCGACGGCCCGTCGAAGATGGCGCCCGCGTCGCGGCCAAAGTCGAAGTCGCCCACGGGCTCGAAGCCGCTGCGCTCCTGCTGCCACACGAAGAACAGCGTGCTCCCGGGGCGGTACTCCCAGCGCAGCACCGCGTTGCCCCGCAGCGAGCGCACGTTGAAGTCCGGGTCGCCAAAGCGCACGACGAAGTCGGGATCGTTCGATGCCGGCAGCGTCGTGGGGCAGGCGCGCGCCGCCATGGGGTCCGCCACGTACACGCCGCCGATGCGGCACAGCGTGCCCTGCTGGTCGCCGTAGCGGGCGAACTCGAACTCGCCCGGCGTCGTGAGCTCCTTGAAGCCGCTGTAGCGGCCGGCGGAGACGAACGGCTGCGCGAACAATTGCAGCGACAGGCGGGGCGTGAACGTCCAGTCCACGCGCGCCTCCATGGATACCGTCGTCTGGTCCAGCGCGCCAAAGACGTAGCGGGCGCCGTACGTGTCCGTGGCGCGCGCGTCCGCCGTCGTCCGCACGTACTGCGCGGTGTAGTCGTTGTGCGCCCAGCGCGGGCCCACCTGCACCCGCACGGCCGAGCTGGGGCGAAACGTGGACCACATCGACGCGCCGCGCTCCACCAGCCCCGACGCGTCCTGCCGGTACGAGAAGTCCGTCCCGAAGAACAGCGGCTTGCGCGAGTCCGTCTCCACCCAGCCGCTGGCGCTCCACTGCGCCGGCTGCTCGCTCAGGGGGCCGCCGCGCGTGAGCCGGTCGTTGACGTACGCCGGCCGCGCGCCCACCTGGATCCCCGTCCCCCAGAAGTTGGTGAAGGTGGCGTTGGCGCTGGCCGCCGCGCCGTCCAGGATCACGTCACCGCCAAAATTCCACGCGCGAAACTGCCACGCGGCGTAGCTGTGGTCGCGCAGGATGCCCACCTGCCGGTTGACGCTGCGCCCCAGGAAGGTGGCGATGCTGCGGGCGTCGGACCGCGTCTGAAAGCCGATGTCGTTGATCTCGAAGCCGGGGCTCACCTCCTTGAGCTGGATGGAGGCGTCCCACGCGCCGCCGTGCGCCACGCTCAGCTCGCCGATGTGGCCCGTGAGCGACGTGCGCGCGGGGTCCAGCTCCACGTAGTCGGCGTCCGGCCGCTGGTAGTAGCGCGCCGAGCTGGCCTGCGTGGCCCGCAGCACGTCCGCGCTGCCGCTCACCCGGCTGCCGGCCAGGTAGCCGCTCACGCTCCACGCGCGGCTGTTCCACGTGTGGAGAAAGTCCACGCCGCCCAGGTACGCGTCGCGGTGCAGCATGCTCGCCAGCGTCTCGTCGCCCAGGCCGCGGTTCGTCGCCGTGCCCAGCACGCCCACCTGCGACGATCCGCCGTTCAGGTCCTTGCGCGCGCGGCCCACGAAGTAGTTGCTCAGCGGCTCCACCTGCGCCGTGTGCCGCTCGCCGTCCGTGCCGATGAAGCGCGCCGACTCGCGGTTGGTCACGGCGTCCATCAGGCCGATGCTCCACCCGCCCGGCGTGCGCCCGCTCACCTTGGCGGCGCCCAGGATGCGCGTCTGCGTGGGCGCGTCCACGAACGGGTACGCGGGGCCGTTCAGCGTGCGCTGGGGCGAGCGGCCCACGCGGCGCGAGTAGAAGTACTCCTGGCTGCCGTAGCGGTTGAACGCCCGCGTGCTGCCAAAGCGAAAGACGTCGGCCCCCTCCGTGAAGAACGGCCGCCGCTCGCTGAAGAACGTCTCGAACGCCGTGAGGTTCACCTCCGCCGGGTCCGCCTCCACCTGCCCGAAGTCGGGGTTGATGGTGGCCGACAGCGTAAGGCCGGCCGGCAGCCCCAGGCGCAGGTCCGCGCCGGCGTCGATCCCCGGCTCGTTCTCGCTGAAGAAGGGATCGGCCGCGTCGCCGGGGGCGCGCGTGAGCCGGGCGCTGGCGTACGGCATGAGCTCCAGCGCGCGCGGCGCCCGCACCCCCGTGAGCCCCGTGAGCGTGCCGAAGCGCGAGACGAACCCCGCGTCGTTGCGGTTCCACGGCGACCACGACGCGCGCTCGCCCCGCCGCGCGATGTCGCGGGTGATCTGCATCCCCCACGTGCGCGCGTCCTCGGGGCGGCCGCCAAAGCGCAGCTGCGACAGGGGGATGCGGAACTCCGCCGTCCACCCCGCGCTGTCGATGGACGTGGCCACGGTCCACACCGCGTTCCACGATCCGTCCTCGTTGGCGCCGTCGTCGGACAGGTAGATGTCGCGCTGCACGCCCCGCGGGTTGGTGCTGAAGAGGAACGCGCTGCGGCGGTCGTAGCGGCTGTCGAACGAGACGTTGATCCACTCGGAGTAGATGCCCCCCGCGTCGCGCCGGGCCAGGGGCGCGGCAATGCTGTCCGGCGACGGGTCGAACGCGCGCACGGCCACGTACACGGCGTCAGCGTCGTACAGCACGCGGGCCTCGGTGCGCAGGGTGGGCGCGGCGCCCACGTTCGGATAGCTCTGCGTAAAGTCCGACGCGGCGGGCGCGGACTGCCACGCGTCCTCGTCCAGGCGCCCGTCCAGGCGCACCTCGCCCTGCAGGCGCGTGGCCGCCAGCGTGGCCAGGGGCCGCGTGCCGGCCCCGGACGGCGCCTGCGCGCGCGCCGCGCCGGCAAAGAGACACGCGGCCGTCGCGGCCGCGGCGAAGATTCGAAGGGAGCGCATTGCGTCCATGCGGGTGCGGCAGGGTGGAGTCAAGGAGGGACGACGTGAGTGCTGTAATTTCAGCACGTGCTGATTATTCAGCACGAGGACGGCTGTGTCAAGGTTTCCGGGAACATCCGGGATAGTATCGGCGGGAGGCCGAAAAATGTTTCGCGGGGCCGGCAATCCGTCGTCACCCGGGGGCGAGGATGGATCGCGCCGACCGCAGCCCGCCCCTTCCCCGGCCCCTCCCCGCTCGTTCCTCGCGGAGAGGGGAGACGTCCCGAGACCGGCGGGCGATTCGACCATCCGGCGCCGGGTGGCCACGGTGTGCACGGCTGCGACACACCTGAGAGCCTGGTTCGCGATGAAAGGTTGCATGGTGCGCGGAGCAGCCCGGTGACGGGTCCGCGCAATCCGTTTGCGGCCACCAGCGTTACAACACGCGGGTAAAACCCCCGCGTGCAACGGTCTATCGCGCCGAACGCGACGTCGCGCTACAGGGTGGATTGTTCACGCGCGCGTCTTTCGCTAACTTGCCCGTCTCACCCCCTGCGTCACGCCGCCGTCCCCGGAGCACGGGACGTCCGACGCGCCGGTACCTACCGCGGGCCCGAATGGACCTTCGCGACACCGTCATCCGCCTGTACCAGAGCGCCGATCCCGCGCAAGCGCTGCACGCGCTGGCGGAATCCGTCGCGCCCGGACGGTGCGCGGTGTGGGTGGACGCGGGCGGCGCCGTCACCGCGGCCTATCCCCAGGGCGCTGGCGTATCGTCCCGGCTCACGGCCGAGGCGCTGCGCGCGCCCATCCCCGCCGTCCGTCCCCTGAGCCCCGGCTTTCCGGAAGACGCCGCCGAGCACCCCGGCGGCCACGCCCTGCTGCTCCCCCTGCGCAACGGCAGCGCGCACGGGGCGGGCGCCGTGGTGCTCATCGGCGAGGGGCGCGCGGCCGAGGCGGCGCGCACGGAGGAGTGGGAGCACGTGGCGGCGGCCCTGCTGCACGTGGGCCGCACGGCGGAGCGCGTGGCGGCCCTGGAAGGTGAGCGGGACACCCTGCGCCGCCGCGCGGAGGAAAGCGAGGCCCTCCACGTGCTGGGCCTGGCCGCCAACCGCACGCTGGACCCCGACGAGGTGCTGCAGATGGTGGCGCGGTTCACCCGCACGCTGCTGGGCGCGCACTACGTCACCGTGAGCGCCACCTCCGGCGGGGAGATCCGCACCCTGGCCAGCGCCGGCCTGCGCGCCGCCGGCGGCCCCGCGGACGACCCGTTCGCCGCGCGCGTGGCCCAGGCGGGCAAGCCGCTCACCCTGGAGGCCGGCCCCGACGGCGGCGTCCCCGAGCCGTTCCACGCGGCGGAGGGGATGCGCGTGGGGCTGGGCGTGCCCCTGGCCCTCTTTGGCGAGACGTTCGGTGCCCTGGTGATCGGCTACCGGCGGCCGTACGAGATATCGCCCCGCGACGTGCGGCTGGCGCTCACCCTGGCCGGCCACGCGGCCGTGGCCATCAGCAACGCGCGGCTGCACGGTGCCCTGGCCGAGCGCAGCGGCGAGCTGGAGCGGGCCAACGAGGAGCTGCGCTGGAGCGCGGCGGCCAAGGACCGCTTCTTTGCCAGCGTGAGCCACGAGCTGCGCACGCCCCTCAACGCCATCCTGGGCTACAACGCGCTGCTGCTGGACGGCGTGGTGGGGCAGCTGCCGCCGGAATCCGTCGCGTTCCTGCAGCGGGCGCAGCGGGCCACGGAGAACCTGCTGCGCCTGGTGAACGACGTCCTGGACCTGTCCAAGATGGAGGCCGGCAAGCTGGAGCTCGTCATCCAGCCGTTCGATCCGTACGCCGCCGTCGTCGAGGCCCTGCAGACGATGGAGCCGGCCGCGCGGGAAAAGGGCCTCATCCTGGCCATGAGCCCGCCCATGACCCTGCCCCCCCTGCGCAGCGACGCCGACCGCGTGGGGCAGATCCTGCTCAACCTGCTGAGCAACGCCGTCAAGTTCACGGACCGCGGCACGGTGAGCGTGGTCCTGGGCGCCCTGGAGGCGGCGGAGGGCGAGGAGTCCGCGCGCCGCCGCTGGGTGGAGCTCCGGGTGAGCGACACGGGCCCCGGCATCGC
>NZ_DASURI010000909.1:0-13490 GCF_036280135.1 Longimicrobium sp. | reverse complement strand
GCACTCTCGCACTTTCGCACTTTCGCACTCGCAGTTCATGGCACGCGACGATCGCGAGATGACGTTCATCGTGATCCCCCACGGGCGCGATGCGGCCAGCACCCGCTCCTACGAGGTGACGTACCGGCGCCTCAAGGTCATGCTGGGCGCGGGCGCCGTCATCGCGCTGCTGCTGATGATGATGGCGGGGTCGTGGCTGTACCTGGCGGGGCAGGCGGCGCGGGTGCCGGGGCTGCGGTCCGAGGTGCGCGACCTGCGCCGCGACCGCCAGCGGCTGGACGAGCTGGCCCGCACGCTGGACCAGGTGACGGCGGAGTACACCAAGGTGCGCTCCATGCTGGGCGCCGACAGCACCCGGCTCCCCGCCATCGTCGACACCACGCGGGCGTCCGGCGCGGGGGCCGATTCCGCGAAGGGAGATTCGGCGGCGGCGGACAGTGGCGACGCGGAGGGTGAGCCAGTGGCGGCGGCCCGCTCTTCCCTTCCCCGCCGCTGGCCCCTGGACGCACGCGGCTTCGTGACGCGCGGACACCTGGCGCGGCTGGGACGCAGCCACCCGGGCATGGACATCGCGGTGGCCAGCGGGTCACGGATCCTGGCCGCCGGCGGCGGCACCGTGGCCGAGGTGGGCGAGGACAGCGTCTACGGGCGCTACGTGCGCATCGCGCACCCCGACGGGTACGAGTCGCTGTACGCGCACGCGTCGTCGCTGCTGGTGCGCGCGCGGCAGCGGGTGCCGGCCGGTGGGGTCATCGCCCTGAGCGGCAGCACGGGCGTGTCCACGGCGCCGCACCTGCACTTCGAGATCCGCAAGGACGGGCACCCGGTGGACCCCGGGACCCTGATCCAGAACCCGAACTGACGGCGAGCACATGCTGGGAGGCGGAAAGAAGGTCGAGCGCGGCAACGACCGCGGGACCATGCTGGGACGGGCCGTGGGCGGCGGCGAGGCGTCCATGTCCATCATCGGCCCCGGGATGAACATCGTGGGCGACCTGGTGACGGACGGCACCGTGCGCGTGGAGGGCCGCATCGAGGGCACCGTACGCGCCGGCAAGGCCGTGGTCATCGGCAAGGGCGGCGAGATCGTGGGCGACGTGCTCACGCAGGACGCCGTCATCGGGGGGCGGGTGCAGGGCACCATAGTGGCCGAGAGCCGCCTGGAGGCGCAGGCCACCAGCATCATCGAGGGGCACATCCGGGTGCGCTCCGGGCACCTGCTGGTGGAGGAGGGCGCCGTCCACAACGGGCAGACGCAGATGCTGGACGGAACCGAGTCGCTGGCCCTTCCCGCCCCGCCCCGCGTGGAGAACTCCACAGAATCGTAGAGTTTATCCACAGTTGATGCAAATACAGCCAAGTCGTTGCAGGTCAACGGCTTGGCTGTTTTCCACAGGGATTTGGCCCGCTTTTCCACCCGAGTTATCCACAGGTTTGTGGATACGACCCGCAACCGGTTGAAACCGTGGACTTTCGCTCCGTTGTCACCTATCTGGACGACTACCTGCGCGTTTCGCAAGTCCCCGATTATCCCAACGCGCTCAACGGGCTGCAGGTCGATTCCGGCCGCGCGGAGATCCGCCGGATCGCCGTGGCGGTGGACGCGGCGCAGCACACCATCGACGCGGCCATCCAGGGCGGCGCGGACCTGCTGATCGTGCACCATGGCCTGTTCTGGGACGGCAACCGCACGATCACGGGCCGACGGTACCGCCGCCTCAAGGCGCTGATGGACGCGGACCTGCCCCTGTACGCGGCGCACCTGCCCCTGGACGTGCATCCCGAGGTGGGCAACAACGCCGTGCTGGCGCGCGCGCTGGGCGTGGAGATCCGCGGTCCCTTCGGCGACTACAAGGGATCACCCGTGGGCGTATGGGGGGCGCTGGAGATTCGCCGCGAGGCGCTGTGCGCGCGGCTGGACGCGCTGCTGGGCGGGCGCGTAAAGCTGGTGGCCGGGGGACCCGAGCTCATCCGCACCGTGGCCGTCATCACGGGCGGCGCGGGGGGCGAGACGGCCGCCGCGGCCGCCGCCGGCTACGACGCGTACGTCTCGGGCGAGGGCGCGCACCACAACTTCTTCGATGCAGAGGAGGGCGGCATCAACCTCCTGCTGGGCGGTCACTACGCCACGGAGACGTTCGGCGTGCGGGCGCTGGCCGAGCACTTGGAGCAGAAGTTCGGCATCGAGTGGACGTTCATCGACCATCCCACGGGTTTGTGAATCGTCCTTCATGAACCGCGGGAACTGATTCTCACGCAGAGCCGCGGAGCCGCAGAGAACGGCAGTACTCTGCGTCCTCCGCGGCTCTGCGTGAGAAAATCGGTTGCCGTTATTCGTTCGACCCCTCGGCAGGTTCGTCGCCCTCCGTGACGCCTTCCAGGGCGTGGCGCTCGGCGAACAGGTCGCGGCTGGCGATCTGCTGCCAAACGTCGCGGACGGGCGGCGCGCTCGCCAGGTCCACCAGCGCGGGATCGAACTGCGAGCCCGAGCCTTTCCGCAGCTCCGCCAGCGCCGTCTCCATGGGCAGGGCGTCGCGGTACTTGCGGGGCTGCGTCATGGCGTCGAACGCGTCCGCCACCGAGATGATGCGGGCGCCCAAGGGGATGTCCACCTCCTCCAGCCCGCGCGGGTACCCGCTGCCGTCCCAGCACTCGTGGTGCGACGAGACGATCTGCTGGATCCCGGGGTGCGCGCCCTCCAGCGGCGCCAGGATGTGCGCGCTCTCGTGCGGATGGTTCTTGATCTCGCCCCGCTGCTCCTTCGTAAGCGGCTTGCGCGAGTGGATGATGTGAAAGAAGCGGTCGTCGATCTTGCCCATGTCGTGCAGCAGCGCGGCAATGCGCAGCGTGCGAAGCGCCGCGCCGCGGATGCCCACGGCCTCGGCCAGGGCGTAGCTCAGGTCCGCCACGCGGCGGCTGTGGCGCGCCGTGACGGGGTCGCCGGCCGTGAGCGCGTTGAGCAGGATGTCCACCATGTCGCGGTGCAGCTGCGCGGCCGTGCGCTCGCGGCGCATGGCGTCAAGCAGCCATCCGACCGACACCACCGCGGCCGCGCCCAGTGCCGCCACCGCCGGCCCCAGGCGCGATCCATTCTCGTTGCTCGGCATCCCGCGTGACGTTCCAGGGTTCTCAATCGTTCTCCAGGCCCCCCGCCAATGCACGGAGCAAGCCAGCCCGCGCCGTGCTCGTGTTCGTCCGCGCGCCGGAGCCGGGGCGGGTCAAGACGCGCCTGGCCGCCGCCATCGGGGACCAGGCGGCGCTGCGCGTCTACCGGCGCTTGGCGGAGCACACGCTGCGCGAGGCCGCCGCGCTGGCCGGCCAGGGGGTGCGCGTGCGCGTGCACCACACGCCGGCGGACGCGGGGCCTGCCGTGCGGGCGTGGCTGGGCGACGGCCCCGCGTACCTGCCACAGGCGGACGGTGATTTGGGGCGGCGGATGGAGGACGCCTTTGCGCGGGCCTTCGCGGACGGCGCGGAGCGCGTGGTGATCGTGGGATCGGACCTGCCGGACGTGAGCGCGTCGCTGCTCCGCCGCGCGTTCGACGCGCTGGATGACCATCCCGCTGTCCTGGGCCCCGCGCGGGACGGTGGATACTACCTGCTGGGCCTGACACGGATGGTTCCCGGCATCTTCGACGGGATTGCGTGGAGCACGCCGGACGTGCTGGCGGCCACGCTCGCCCGCTTCCGCGCCGCCGGCGTCGTCCCCGCCATGCTGGAGGAGCTGGCGGACGTGGACGAGGTGGAGGACCTGCCGGAGGGCTGGCTGCCGGTGTGAGCTTCGGGCGGATGCGGCGGACACGCTCGGTTCAAGCCGGGTGCGGCTGAACTCAGCTGCGGATCTGAACCGGCGTTCGCGACCCCCCAGCCACGGCGAATGAATTCGCGGCTATGACAACGTGATGTCGGCCTGCGCCGACGGCTCCTGCCGCACGCCGCTCGTATGCACAAAGGCAGCGTTCGAGCCAAAGGCCGCCCCGGTGCACACGCGCCAAGTTCCGCTGGGGCAGTCCGCGCAGGCGGACTTTGCGAAGTTCCAGCGGCGAATTCCATTCGCTCGCGGATGGCGCGAGCCCCGCCTTTGGTGCACTTACGGCGCGTGCGGCACGAGCCGTCGGCGAAGGCCGACATCACGTTTTCGGTGCTGCGATTTCAATCGCCGAGGCCCGGGGCCGGCCTCTCCGGCTTGATGCCGACCGCTCTCGATCTGCTGCTGCTCATCGCCGGCCCGCATCCTTCTCCGCTGCTCCTCTCGCTCTCAGCCCCGCCCCATCATCGTCCGGAATCACTCCTCCGGCACCAGGCGGAACGCGTAGAGCACGAAGTCCTCGCGCACGCCGCCCACGGACGCGTAGAGCCGGTTGGCCGCGACGTTGTCGTGCTCCGTGCCCACCCACGCCTGCGTGCAGCCCAACCCGCGCCCATGGTCCATCAGCGCGTGCATGAGCCGGCGGGCGAGGCCGCGGCCCTGGTGCGTGGGCGCCACACCCACCTCGTTGATGAACAGCTCCGGCGGCTTGTCCGGGTGCACGTACCGCACGCCCGACGCAAACCCCACGACCTGCCCGCCATCCAGCGCCACGGCGATGTGATGACGTGGATCGGCAAAGAACTCCGCCGTCCACCGCGGGTCGATGTCGTTGTCGAATACGTCCGGCGCCACGTTGTCCAGCACGCCGGCTTCTTCGGGACGCAGGACGCGAACGGTGCACTCGGTTTTGCTCATCAGCAGTGGTGCGGTGCGAAAAGGGAGGAGGTGCGGTGAAGCCCACCAGGTGGCATAATGATCTCAGGGCTTCCGAAGTTCCCGAGCGGAGACGACTCCTTGACCGACACCACGGCTGCACCCGCGCCCCACACCCCCGCCACGGCGCTGCTGCTGGGCGCCACGGGGCTGGTGGGCGGGCACGTGCTGGACCTGCTGCTGGCCGACCCGGCGTACACGCGTGTGACCGTGCTGGGGCGCCGGCCCGTGGCGCGCATGCATCCCAAGCTGGACCAGCGCACCGCCGACTTCGAACGGCTGCGGGAAGACCACGCCATCAGCTTTGCCGTGGACGACGTCTTCTGCTGCCTGGGTACCACCATCAAGGCCGCGGGCTCGCAGGAGGCGTTCCGGCGCGTGGACCACGACTACGTGGTGTCCGCGGCTCGCGCGGCTGCGGAGCACGGCGCGCGGCGCTATCTTCTCGTGAGCGCGGCGGGGGCCAGCGCGCGGTCCCGCATCTTCTACAACCGCGTAAAGGGCGAGGCCGAAGATGCCGTGCGCGCGCAGCCGCTGGACGGCGTGGTGATCCTGCGCCCCTCGCTGCTGATGGGCGAGCGCGCGGAAACGCGCACGGGCGAGCAGATAGCCCAGCGCATCATGCCCGCGCTGGACTGGATGATGGTGGGCCCGCTGCGCCGCTACCGCCCCATCGAGGCAGCCACGGTGGCGCGGGCCATGGTGCGCCTGGCAAAGGAAAAGACGCGCGGCGTGCGCGTTCTGGAATCGGACGAGATCCAGCAGACCGGCGGAGCGTAGATGGCGGAGCGGGACGAGCAGGCGCGGGACCCGGAGTGGACCGATCTGACGGATCCGGCGGATGCCGTGGAGCCGGAACAGGGCATGCCGGAGATGAAGCCCATCCCGCCCGAGATGTACAAGGGCCCGGGCGGATGTGGCTTTACGGGCTGCATGTACGCGGTGATGATCGTGGCCGCGTTGATGCTGGCGCTGCTGATCATCGGCCTGCTCACGCGCGAGTGGATCGTCCCGGTCGTCCCGCGGGGCGGATGACGCGGCGCGGGGGGAGGTGACGCGGTGGATCGGGGATGGTGGCGGCGGATCGGGGTGAGGCCGGGCGGGATCGCGCGTGAAGGAGAGGGATCCGTGCACAACGTCCGGCGAACAAATCGCGGGCGGGCGGGGTGCACTTGGGCGAGGTCCGCGCCCCACAAGCGAATGAATTCGCCGCTGGAACTTCGCGAAGTCCGCCTGCGCGGACTGCCCCAGCGGTGGTCGGCCGACGTGCACCGAGCCCGGATTCTCGCCGGGTGGTGGCCCGTGTTGGTGGTTGAAGCCCTGTTCACATCGCGCGTCAGCGCGAGACAGGGCTTATCGCTTTCCCAGCGGCGGCTTTAGCCGCTCAGACTGGGACTCCGCGCCTCCGCTCGATCCTGATCTACCACCTCACACCTTCCAGTACCACCCGCGCCGGTGCATCGCCCAGACGATGGCCGTCCACAGGGCCACGAAGCACAGCGCGAACAGCAGCGACGCGTCGTGCGCGGGGAGCCATGAATCGAACGCGCTCTCGAAGATCACCTGCTTCATGGGCTTGCCGCCCACCTTCACCAGGTTCAGCAGGCGCGCCATCACACCGGAAAAGAAGAACGCGAAGATGGCGTTCATCCCGAACCACGCGAACGGCAGGGCCCAGCGCCGCCGGCCCCGCACGTCCACCAGCCAGTAGCACACGGCCAGCGCGTGCAGGGCCAGCCCCGCCGTGAACAGCACGTACGAGCTGGTCCACAGGTTCTTGTTGATGGGAAACACGCCGTTCCACGCCCATCCCGCTACCACGGCCGCGTTGCCTGCCAGGAACAGCCCCACCAGCCGCTCCGGCGCCGGCCGCGGCGAGCGCATCCACCGCCCCGCGAACACCCCCAGCAGCACCGTCGCCACGGCGGGCAGCGTGCTCAGCAGCCCCTCCGGGTCCCATGTCTTCGCCGACGCCCACAGGTGGTTGGTCCCCAGCACCGTGCGGTCCACGAACGCGGCCAGGCTGCCGTCCTTCGTCAGGTTCCCCGCCCCGAAGCCGGGGACGGGCACCAGCTTCATGGCCGCCCAGTAGCCCAGCAGCAGCGCCGCCGCGATGGTCGCCTGCGCGCGCGGCTGCGTGAACAGCACGACGGCCGACGCCAGCAGGAACGCCAGCCCAATGCGCTGGAGCACGCCGGGAAACCGCAGGTGCGCCACGTCCAGCGTGTAGTACGGAAACGCCGCCAGCAGCAGGCCGAGGCCCACCAGGATGGCCGACCGCTTCGCCGCCTTGGCGAACAGGGGCCCCGGCGCATCGCCGCGCTCCCGCCGCGGGAGCAGCGAGTACGCCATCGACACGCCCACGATGAAGAGGAAGAACGGAAAGATCAGGTCCGTGGGCGTCCACCCGTGCCATTCCGCGTGCTCCAGCGGGGCATAGACGGCGCTCCACGAGCCCGGGTTGTTCACCAGCAGCATGGCCGCCACGGTGAGCCCGCGGAACACGTCCAGCGACAGCAGCCGCTCCGGCCGGGGCGGCACGGCCGGCTCCAGGGCGGGCGCGAGGGGACGCGGTGCGGCGAGGGTGTCGGACATCGTCGTGGATCGATCTGCTGGCGAACGCGCGGGGGACCGGCCTATCGTGCTACATCGCGCGCCGGCGGGCAAGGCTCGCGAGGGAGTGAGCCATCCACCATCTCCTACCCGGCATCATGCAGCAGATCCTTTGATCGCGATGAGGGAATGCGGATGCCGGGCACCCGCCTTGCCCCGCGCATCCGCCCGATCGCGATCAGGCGGACGACGATCAGGAGGAGGATGCGATGGCGTGCCCCACCATCACGTTGAACGGAGTGACCGCGGAGGTCTGGGACTGCCTGCGACAGCAGGCCGCGCGGAGGGGCATCACCATTCCGGGCGGCGCCGGCGGCTCGGTGTCGCACCCCGAGGGCGACGCGGACTACGCGTGGAACGAGGCGGACGGCACGCTAGCCGTGACCTTTACTCGCACGCCGGGATGGATCAGCTGCGCGGACATCGAGTCGCGGATGCGCCTGGCCGCCTCCAGCTGCGGCGCCCGCTGACGCGCATCCGCGGATCCAACGAAGCGACGAGAGGCCGGCGCGGGGTGCGCCGGCCTCTCGCGTTTCACATGGAACGCATCCGCCGATTACTTCTCGATGGGCAGGCGCACGGAGTTGCCCCACTCCGTCCACGAGCCGTCGTAGTTGCGCACGTTGGGGTAGCCCAGCAGGTACGTGAGCGCGAACCACGTGTGCGATGACCGCTCGCCGATGCGGCAGTACGCCACCACGTCCTTCGCGGGGTCCAGGCCGGCGCCCTGCTCGTACAGCGCGCGCAGTTCCTCGGCGCTCTTGAACTCGCCCGTGTCGGGGTTCACGGCGCGCGCCCAGGGCACGTTGGCCGCGCCGGGGATGTGCCCGCCACGCACGGCGCCCTCCTGCGGGTAGTCGGGCATGTGCAGCTTCTCCCCGCGGAACTCCTCGGGCGAGCGCACGTCGATCAGCTGGCCCTTCTGCTTGACGTGCTCCACCACGTCCTCGCGGAAGGCGCGGATCCGCTCGTCGTCGCGCGTGGGCACGGGGTAGTCCACGGGCGGATACGACGGGATGTCCTGCGACATGGGGCGGCCCTCGTCGTCCCACTTCTTGCGGCCGCCGTCCATCACCTTGACGCGCTCGTGGCCAAAGAGGCGGAACACCCACAGGGCGTACGTGGCCCACCAGTTGTTCTTGTCGCCGTAGAAGACGACGGTGGTGTCGGGCGCGATGCCCTTGTCGCGCATGAGCTTGGCGAAGGCCTGCTCGTCCAGGTAGTCGCGCATGAAGGGGTCCTGCAGGTCCGTGTGCCAGTCGATCTTGGCGGCGCCGGGGATGTGGCCCACGTCGTACAGCAGCACGTCCTCGTCGCTTTCCACGATGCGCACGGACGGGTCCTGCAGGTGGTCCGCCACCCACTGCGTGGAGACGAGCGCATCGGGGTTGGCGTAGCCGCGCTGCTCGATGGGCGCGCCGGCGGAAGGGCTCGAGGTCGACATCCGGGTCAGCTCCTGGTGAGGATGGGTTGGTGCCCTGTACGCAAAACGCCCGGGTCGCAGTCGCGCGAACCGGGCGGAGATCGCCGCCGGGGCGCGGTGCCCCGGCCCAGCCTGCGCGCCGTGTGCCTACCCGCGCGCGGCCGCCCCCGCCCCGCTCCCCAGGGGGAGCCGGCGCGGCGTACAGCAGGCGGCGGAACGGCAAGGAGACTGGCGCATGACGAGCATGCTACCCGCTCCGCCGATCCTTGTCAAGAATGATTCTTGATTTCATCGCGACAACGCCTAGGAACGACGAACTGCGTTCTCACGCAGAGGGAGCAGAGGCAGCAGAGTACCCCATTCCACGCGGAACCGCAGTCCTCTGCGTCTCCGCGGCTCTGCGTGAGAATGCAGTTGTTTTCAGCGCGGGCGGCTTGCGTGGGAGATGGACGGAAGTTCGTTTGAAACCTGTGGATGCGTGGCGCCGTACGGATCGGCGTCAGCGCAGACCGTCAACCTCAACGCCGAAACCCGCCATGCTGTTCCTGCGGTTTCTGTTCAGGACTTTGATCGGCGGCTTGATCGTAAAGCTGCTGGGCAAGTTCTTCCCGATCCTCCTCCGCTTTCTGCGCCTGTGGCGCTGAGGGGACGGCTCTGACCTGCCGGCCGGGCCCGCGCGAAGGCGCGGTGCCCGGCCGGCCGTTTGTCATTGCCGTCCTCTCCCCTGGCGCGGAGGAGCCGCGGGGCGCACCATGCAGCAGTCCACGCGTGCGCCCCGCTTCCATCGTCCATCCGCCCATGTCGTTTCCGCCCACGCTCACCACCACGCGCCTGCTGCTGCGCCCGTTCACCGCGGACGACGCGCCGGCGGTGCAGGCCCACTTGGCCGAGCGCGCCGTGGCCGACACCACGGCCATGATCCCGCATCCCTACCCCGAGGGCGGCGCCGCGGCGTGGATCGCCACGCACGAGCCGCGGCACGACGCGGGCGAGGCCGCCGTGCTGGCCATCACGCTGCGGGAGGATAATGCGCTCATCGGCTCCATCGAGCTGCGCATCGACATGAGCCACCTGCGCGGCGAGCTGGGCTACTGGATCGGCCGGCCGCACTGGGGAATGGGATACGCCACGGAGGCCGCGGACGCGCTGCTGCGGTGGGGCATCCGCGTGCTGGGGCTGCACCGCGTGCACGCCGCGCACCTGTCGCGCAACCCCGCGTCGGGCGCCGTGCTGCGCAAGATCGGCATGCGGCACGAGGGCTCCCTGCGCGGCCACGTGCGCAAGTGGGACGTGATGGAGGACCTGGAGGTGTGGGGCCTGCTGGAGGACGAGCTGCCGCGCCTGGCATAGCTCTACGGCAACGGCATTCTCACGCAGAGCCGCGGAGGACGCGGAGTACTTCATCGCGCGAACGAAGTACTCTGCTGCCCCTGCTCCCTCTGCGTGAGAATGCAGTTTTCTCAGCGTTCCACGAGGACGGTGCCGGCGTCGGCCTGGACGGGGTACGACTCGCGCACGCCGCCCGTGAACCACGCCTGCACCTTCGCGCCATCCGCCAGGTCGGTGATCGACCCTGCCGTGGCCGCCTGCCCGCCGGCGCGCACCAGGACGCGCGTGCGCGATGTCACGCTGATCCAGGCGATGGGGTAGCCAGCGCTGCGCGTGGGCACCTGCTCCACCAGGATGCGCGCCGTGCCGCCCGCGCGCTCCACCTGCGTCACCGTGCCGATGATGCTCGCCGCCTCGGCGGGCACGCTCGTGTTCAGGGCGCCGGGCTGCTCCGGCTCGCCGGGGCCGCCGCCGCACGCCGCCATCGTCATCATCGCGGCCGCGAGGACCGCCATGCTCATCCGCTTCATCTCTCGTCCGTCGTTCGAAGGAACGTCCAAACCCATCCGCACGTACAACGCGCGTCGCATCCGCATCGCGACAGCGCCGGCATCATCGTCCCGTCGCATCCACCATTCAGCCCGCGGACCGCACAATGCGCTTCCTTCGATACGCCGTTCCCCTCGCGGCCCTGCTGCTGGCCGCGCCCGCGTCCGCCCAGCCGGACGGGCCCCGGATCCTGCGCACCGCCATCGACCGGCTGGCGGCGGACGTGACGGAGGTGGACGACTACACCTTCACGCTGGCCAACGACGACCTGCGCATCCCCGTCTACGTCCATCGCACGGGGCAGTCGTGGGACGTGCGGCTGGGGCGCACGCCGCTGGAGGACCTGGCGCAGATGGCCGTCTTCTGGCCTACCCTGCTGGACCCGGCCGTGAGCCTGGGGCTGCAAAACGCCGCGTACCTGCGCCGGGAGACGGTGGACGGCCGGGCCGCGCACGTGATCGACTCGCCCATGGGCGCCGGGATGGGGATGGAGGTGGATTCCGTCCGCGTGCTGGTGGACACCGAGACGCGGCGCATCGTGCGGATGGTGATCGCCGCGCAGCTGCCGGCGGGCTTTGGCGGCGACGTGTTCGGCCAGGACGCCGGGATGGACATCGTGGTGGACGCGGGCGAGCAGCGCGTGACGGACGGGCTGTCGCTGCCGGCGTGGGTGCGGGTGCGCATGGGGCTGGAGCTGCCCAACCTGCCGGACGAGCAGCGGGCGCTCATGCTGCGGCAGTTTGGCCAGGCGCGTGACCAGCTGGCGGCGAGCAGCGAGCCCGAGGCGCGGGACATGCTGGCCCTGGTGGACATGTACGTGCAGCTGCTCTCGCCCGGGGGCATGGACGTGCGGATGCGGGTGGAGGACGTGGCCGTGAACCCGGGCCGTCCGGGCTGGGCCACGGGCAAGGGCGGCGCGCGCTGAGCCGCCGCGCCGCGGATGGATGGACGGACGCGCCGCTCCCCCGGGCGGCGCGGCCGGGCAGGTGACCGGAAGGCAAAAATCCCCCTCACAGGAATGGAGCATCACATGCGATTGGCAGTCGCCGCGGCCTCGCTGGCCGTACTCACGCTGGCGGCCCCCGCCCCCGCGCAGCCCAACGCCCTGCAGGTCATGCGGGGCGTGGTCACGCAGCTGCAGCGCAACAGCGAGGGCGTGCAGGACTACACGCTCACGCTGCGCGCCGGCGCCCTGAGCTCGGACGTGTACGTGTACCGCGACGGGGACGAGTGGGAGGTGGCCACCCCCGACGACGAGGAGATGGGCGACATGCTGGAGGGGCTGGTGGTGTGGCCCACCTTCGGCGAGATGGAGGACGAGTTCCCCAGCGAGGACGAGGTGAGCGAGAGCGACCTCGCGGAGCTGGCGGACATCATCAACGTCACGCAGGAGCGGCTGGAGGGGCGCACGGCCAACGTGCTGTTCCTGCGGATGGAGGGGCTGGTGTCGGAGGGCGGCAACATGCCCGACAGCCTGCGGATGTACGTGGACCCCGCCACCAACCAGATCCTGCGCGTACACGTGGCGGGGATGGCCGAGGGGATGTCGGAGATGCCCGGCGGGGGCGACGTGGAGGTGACGATGGACTTTCGCGACTACCGCGAGACGGACGGGCTCACGGTGCCGCGGCGGATGCGGATGGACCTGCGCATGGAGATGGAGCTCACCGACGACCAGAAGCAGATGATGTCGGCGGGGATGGAGGCCGCGCGGGCGGAGCTGGCGCAGGACACGAGCGAGGAGGGCCGTCAGACGGCGGCGCTGATGGAGATGTTCATGGGCCTGCTCACGGAGGGCCACATGGCGCTGGACGTGGAGGTGGCGGACGTCCGCGTGAACCAGGGCCCGCCCTCCTGGTTCGAGGGCTGAGCAAGGGGAAACACAAAAAAGATTTCTCACGCAGAGGGAGCAGAGGCAGCAGAGTACCCCATTCCACGTGGAACCGCGGTACTCTGCTGCCTCTGCTTCCTCTGCGTGAGAATGCCGTTGCTCCGGGGCTCCGTTACACGCGCACCTTGACCACCACCTTGCGGACCGTGTGGCGGCCGCCGGCCATGCAGCCGGGCTTGTGGGCGTCGTCCGGATGAAAGACGGCCAGGTCGCCCGGGCGCATCAGCAGCGAGCTGGCGAAGGGCGGCTCGGCGTAGAAGGCGACGTCCGTGGCTTCGTCGTACGGCGTCTCGACGGTGAGCGCGGCGGCGGGCGCGTGCAGGATGCGCTCGTGTCCGCTGGCCACGTACTGCAGGTCCACGTGGCGCACGTGTGTCTCGAAGCGCTTCTCCGTGGACGGCCCCGTGTCGTACGTGCTGACGAGGGCGAACACGTCGTCGCCGTCGATGGCGTGGCGCCCGTCCGGGATGGCCGGATCGAACGTCCGCAGCCAGCGCAGCCCCGCCGCCACGCGCTCGCCCAACCCCTCGTACGCGCCCGATTCCGCCAGTGTGGTAAGGATCATCCTCGTCCGGGATTCAAAAGACCAACAGATTTCTCACGCAGAGCCGCGGAGGCGCAGAGTACTTCGTCCGCGCGATAAAGTACTCTGCGTCCTCTGCGGCTCTGCGTGAGAATGCAGTCGCAGTAAGACTCTACGAATCGTCGTCGACGGCGGACTCCACGTGGTCGATGCCGGCGGCCGTAATGCGCAGCACCAGGCCCGTGCGCCCCGTCTTCATCACGAACCCGTGGTCTTCCAGGTACCGGACGATGCGCTCCGCGTCGTGCCGGCTGATACCCAGCTCGTCCGCCACCTCGTAGCCGTCGCGGTACTCCGTGGCCTCCTCCTCCGAGCAGCGGTAGAGGTAGTCCAGGAAGCGCCGCCGGTTCTCGCGCCG
>NZ_DASURI010000908.1:0-2478 GCF_036280135.1 Longimicrobium sp. | reverse complement strand
TCCCTGTTCCCTGTTCCCTATTCCCTATTCCCTATTCCCTTGCTCAGCGGCGGAGCTCCGCCGGCACCTGCTCCAGCAGGCCCACGTGCAGCACGCCCCAGAAGCCCACGAGGATGGCCTCCGCGGCGTCGTGGCGCAGCGAGGTGGGCCGTGGCGCGGCGGACCAGTCGATCACACGGCGGGCCAGGTCGCCCGCGTGGTGCTTGGCCTGCGCGCCCGTGCGCTGCTCGCGCGTGTACAGCAGCTGCTCGCGCCACCGCTCCGCGGGGATGCGGATGACCGCCAGCCCCAGCTTTTCGCCCTCGCGGGTCCAGATCTCCGCCAGGTTGCCGCCGCCCTCCAGCACCAGCCAGCGCACCTCGGGGTTCTCGCGCAGCAGGCCGTGCACGGCGCGCCGCAGCCGCGTGGCCGTGCCAAAGTTCTGCGACCGGTACCACCGCAGGCGCCCGTCCGCGCCAAACAGCGCCAGCCCCGTGCGCAGCCCCAGATCCACCGCCAGCAGGCTCCCCATGCCCGCCGCCGAGCGCAATTCCCGCGCTCAGTACCGCACCGCGCCGAAGTACGAATCGCTGAGCTCCAGCCGTCCGAACGTCTCCGTGCGCGGATCGTAGACAACCCCGAACAGGCCCGCGCCCGCGTCGCACCACGCCAGGAGGTGCGTCTTCCAGGATATGCCGTGCACGGCTTCACGCGAAGGGTGGACAAAGGCGGCGTGGACCCCGTGCACGTACACGAGCCGCGTTCCGCCCCGCGTGATGCCCACGTACTGGCGATAGTAGCGGTCCCCCCGCAAGCCCAGCGTTCTCTCCCCGGCGGGGAGGACCACCAGGGGCAGAACGCTGTCCAGCACCGCCGGCAGGCGCGCCTCCACGTTCCGCACGGTGGCGGAATCCGGCTCCCAGAACCCCGCTGGGCTCCAGGGGCCCTCGCCGTCCTCCGGCGTGGGGCTGCACGATCGCAGCACCCGCTGTCCCTGGAGAGCGGGAAGCACCGTCCACCCCACGGCATCCTCCGGCGAGGCCATGTCGGATGAGAAGGCTGGTGCCGGAACGCCCGCCTGTCCACATGCGGTGACCACCGTCACGGCGAGGAGCAGCGGAATGACGCTTCGGCTGACGGAGGGCATGCGGCTCCTCGGGGCGGGCGGTGATCGGGCGGATCGATCAACCTACGCGCCGGACGAGCGGAGCGCGCAAGGCCCTCACTCCGTTCGCCGATGGCGATCGGCCCAGGCGCGGCGGGCGGCGGCGAGGCTGCCGGGATCATCCTCCGGCGCCTGCGGATGGGCCGCGGCCGGCGCGAGGCCCGCGCGGCGCGTGAGCTCCGCGCGAAAGGCGACCGGATCGTCCACGTACACGCCGATGCGCTCGATGCCCCGCTTGCGCCAGCCGTACAGGCCGATGGCGTCCACCGGTTCGCGCAGAGTGACCACCGTCTGCGGCGTGCCGACGAAGGCGGCGTGCAGGTAGCCCGGCGTCTCTCGGTCGATCCCCGCGCGGGGCGAGGCGTCCACCGCCGCGATGGCGGAAGAGGGCACGGCCACGTCCCAGATCATCCCCACGCGCACCCGCGCCGCCCGCGGGCCCAGCGTGACGGGGCGCAGGCGCAGCGCCCGCGCGAAGCCCACGATCCACAGCAGCGTATACGCGCTCAGGGCCGTCAGCACCCACGCCAGCCGGTCGTCGTGGTGCGCGACGAGCACGTGCACCACGGCGCCCTCCAGCGTCGTCGCCATCCCCAGCCCCGACATCACCCCCATCGCGCCCGTCCGGCGGTCGTTCGTGAACGCCGTCTCGTCCGGCGCCACGCGCGGCGCGGACCGCCAGGAGAGCAGCGCGTACCACACGAGCATCACCTCCGCCGCGACGGCGTGCGCCAGCGCGGGGCTGCCCATCATCTCCTCCAGCGCGTCGCGAAAGGCATCGAACGGGTCCGCCTCGCGGGGCGTGGCGCGCATCCGCCGCACCATGCGCCGCGTGCGCACGGCGGCGACGCCCATCACCGCCACCTCCACCAGCGGCAGCACCGTAAGCGAGGCCAGGCCCAGCCATCCCTCGTATCCTTCGGGCAGGATCAGGCGCGCCGCCGCGAGGCTCACCAGGAAGACGGGAAGCAGGGTGACGGCCGGCACACGGGCCCGGCGGACGGCCAGGAACCAGTAGAGCAGGGGAACGGTGACGAGCAGGTCGATGGTGATGGCGGCCGACAGGGCCCGCGGCGCCGCGGCCAGCAGCGGCGACGAGACGATGGCGAGCGTGGTGGCGTAGACGAGGATCGCGGAAAGCGCAAAGCCGGCGAGGGGCCGGCGGGATGGACCAAGGGCGAGCATGGGGCTGCTCCGGGGAGCACGGTGTGCGGCGGATCGTGGGCCGGGCGATGCGCCGGGCTCCTCCGCGCGCGTCCGCGTGGGGGCGGACTCCCACACGGTACGCGTCGCGCCCGACGGCGTCCGTAGGGGCTGCTCCGCGCGTGCGGTAG
>NZ_DASURI010000907.1:0-15995 GCF_036280135.1 Longimicrobium sp. | reverse complement strand
GATACGGTCGGATCTGGAGACAGCATGGGGCCCTGCACCTTTCAGGCAGATGGTGACCAAACGGCAGGTGAACGGCGTGCTCTTGCGGAGAAATCGGGCTGAAAAGGGATTCAAATCCGGGTGACGACCGGCTACGCAACCCGGGGACCAGATGCTCCAGGACCTTCTAACAATCTATTCTGTATCTGCTTACAGAAACGAATGCGTAGCCGGGAAGAGCGAAACGCGACCCGGGCGACTATTCGATAGAGCCGGGTTTCGCTGAAATGGAAGGGAGGGCACCCGATGCGGGATCGGGTTCGCCCGGGGGTGAACCCTCCCCACATAAACCACCCGACCATGAGTGCATTTCCACCTCTGGCTCCCGCTCGTCTTAGCGCTGAACGATCCCCGCGGAAGGGACAGCGACGGCCACGTACATCTCGCCGCCGTACGCGGACGGACGGCGGCCCACGATGCGCGGCGGCGTAAGCCCCGCGTCCGCAACCAGATCCACCAGCCGCGCGAACGGGACGGGATGCGGAACCCAGCGGCTCGCGGACCGGTTCTCGTACTCGATGACGACGAGCCGCCCGCCGGGACGCAGGTACGACGCCCCCAGCGTGACCATCGCCGGCTGGTCGCGGACGAAGTGCAGCGCGTTGGCCATGAGGATGCCGTCCAGCGGCGGCAGCGGCAGGCGACGCGTGAAGTCTGCGTGATGGACGTGGATGCGCGGACCCGCCGTCGGGGCGTCGTCGCGGAGGGTACGCAGCGCGCGGGCATCCGCGTCCACGGCGTGGATCTCCGCGTCCGGTCCCAGCAGCGTGGCCAGCGCGCGGGTAAAGGTGCCCGTGCCCGCGCCCAGGTCCGCCCAGCGCGCCGACGGGGCGGGCTTTACGGCGGGGCGCAGCAGGTCGGCGGCGTCGCGGTCGTTCATCAGAGCAAGTGTTTACGCAGGAACGAGATGCGCGCAATCTGCGTGGTTGGGCGCGCGAAGGCCATCCCGGCGGGATGAAAATTCCTCTTGCGAACCCCCTTGACATCCGACAGGGGGCCCGTTAGACTGGCGTCCATCGGGAGTCGCGTCCCTCATCGGCAGGCCGTTCCGGACCATGGGTCCGGTGGCTCGCCGGGCCTTCATCAGGAGGCCTGAGGCACGCGGCTCCTTTTTTGTTTTTGCCCCTTGGGGCACATCGACCACGACGAACCGGACCGACGAGAGACACGACGATGCACGTCCACGCCAACGCCACCCCGGAGCGCACGCAGGCGCCCGCGCAGATGCTGCGCGGCGTGGCCGGCTCATGCGCGCCCCTGGCGGGCAGCGTGGCGCCATCGCGCGTGCTGCGGCGTCGCAGTCATCGAGGTTTGGGCAGCACCACGCGCGTGAACGAGTCGGGCTCGTCGCGAAAGTGGATCCGTGGGTTGGATCGGGATTTCGGAAACTCCGTGGGAGGGAAACCGGTGTAGGCGCGTACGCGCTTTCCGGCCCAGGGTCGCCCGTGCAAGGCGCCCTGCCCTCCCGACGGCATTCGGGAAGGCAGGGCGCCTTTCCCGTTGCAGGCACCGGCAAGGCGACAGCCATGGGCCGGGACTGTTTGACAACTCGGGTACTGGTCGAGAACAGACACGCAGTCCGCGTGGAAACCCGCCGGGGCCGTGAGCGCCGGCCTGGCGAACGCGACTCCCTTGCCGTGCGTCTTGCGCGCCCCGTGCGGGGCTCCACGCGGACTGCGAAAACAAAGTGCGAGAGTGCGAAAGTGCGAAAGTGCGAGAGTGCGAGAGTGCGAAAGCAGGTGAGCGCACGAACGGGCTTTCACGTGAAGGTAGAAGCTCATAAGCACTTCGAAGGACGATACATCTGCGCCCGTAGCTCAACTGGATAGAGCGCCGGATTACGGATCCGGAGGTTGGGGGTTCGAATCCCTCCGGGCGCATCAACTACAACAACGCAGGGATGCCCGAGCGGCTGAAGGGGCTGGTCTGCAGAACCAGCGGCGCAATGCCCACGCGGGTTCGAATCCCGCTCCCTGCTCTGTTGCTCGGAGGTAAACCGTAACTGAAAGCGGGCCCCGCTGTAGACGGGGTGCCCCTGGGCTCGGGGGTTCAAGTCCCTCCCTCCTGGAAGCGATCCGGCTGGATGAGGAGCCGGTCCCGAAAACCGGTAGCACGCCTCGGGCGTGTTGCGAGTTCGAGTCTCGCCGCTTCCTCTGCCCCACTTTCGCACTTTTTCTCACGGAGGGGTCCGCCTGCCGGCACGGGCAGCGGTTTGCTAAACCGTAGACGCCTGAGCGCGTTTCGTGGGTTCGAATCCCACCCTCTCCGCTTTCTCGTCGACACCATTCATCCTGAATCAGAAAGGAGCGTCATGAGCACGTTTCGCGTGGAAGTCACGCGCATCGACGAGGTCCTGCCCCACCCCAACGCCGACCGGCTGGAGCTGGTGCGCATCCGCGGCTGGAAGGCCGTGGCCGCCAAGGGCACCCACGCCGCGGGCGAGCCCGTGGTCTACATCCCCCGAGGACGCCGTGGTGCCCCCGGAGGTGCAGGAGGCGCTGGGCCTTGCGGGCAAGCTGGCCGGCAAGGCGAAGAACCGGGTCAAGGCCATCCGCCTGCGCGGCGAGCTGTCGCAGGGGCTGCTGATGCCGATGGAAGTCTTTCACGCGCTGGCCGGCACCGACGGCGCCGAGCCGGGGACGGACGTGGCCCAGGCGCTGGGCATCGTGAAGTACGAGGAGCCCATCCCGGCGCACCTGGCCGGGCGGGCCAACCCGTGGCCCGCGTGGATGCACAAGTACACGGACATCGAGAACATCAAGAACTACCCCGGCGTGCTGCGGGACGGCGAGCCGGTGGTGTTCACCGAGAAGCTGCACGGCGCCTGCGCCGCGTACGGCATGTCGGCCGAGGACGGCGAGCTGGTGGTCGCCTCGCGCAACATCTGCCTGACCCCGGACGAGTCCAACGTGTACTGGCGCGTGGCCGCCGGGACGGGCATGGCGGAGCACCTGCGGGCGCTGCTGGCGGAGACGGGGGCGGCCACCGCGACCGTCTACGGCGAGGTGCTGGGCGTGCAGGACCTGAAGTACGGGTTCGTCAACGGCATCGTGGGGTTCCGCTGGTTCGACGTGTCGCTGAACGGGGAGTACCAGGACCACGACGGCGCCGCGCACCGGCTTCTGCTGGTGCGCGGGCTGGAGCGGGTGCCCCTGCTGTACGAGGGGCCGTTTGGCGAGGCCGTGCTGGCGGAGCACACGGACGGCGCCACCACGCTGGGCGCCGGCCACGTCCGCGAGGGCGTGGTGATTCGCCCGGTGGCGGAGCGGTACGACATCGAGTCGGACCTGGGGCGGGTGATCCTCAAGTCCATCTCGGGCGACTACCTGACCCGCACGGGTCAGGCGACGGAGTACCACTACTAGCAGGACCGGCCCGCTCCGCTTGGGAGCGGGCCGTCGTGGGGGCGTAGCTTAGCGGCCCAAAGCGCCGGACTGTCTCTCCGGAGATCGCGGGTTCGAATCCCGCCGCCCTCGCCTTTCGCACTTTCGCACTTCCTCGTGCCCACGTGCTGGAATTGGCAGACAGGCCGGTCTCAAAAGCCGGTGGCCGTTTGGCCGTGGCGGTTCAAGTCCGCCCGTGGGTACTGCACGTCCCGGTAGCTCAGATGGAGAGAGCGCCGCGTTCCGAGCGCGGAGGCCGGAGGTTCGAGTCCTCCCCGGGGCATGTTCGATGGACGTACAGGGGAATGGAGGAGCCCGGAATCCTCGCCTGCCTCGGACGCAGGAGAACGCTGGTTCAAATCCAGCTTCCCCTACTCGCAATCCGGACAACGTGTTTATTCACCGATATCGTCTGCAAAGGTATATTTCCGGACGTAGCCCGGCGCACCCCGCGCGGGGAACGCATCCCTGTCCGGAGAGGTCACAATGAAGCACTGGTTTATCCTCGCGGCGGCCGCGCTGGCCGTCGCCGGCTGCGGCGACGCGGGCAACCCCGTCTCCGCGCGCGGTTCGGAGCCCGCCCTGGCAACGGGGCCGTCGGGGCCCGTGTACACCCTCTTCACCACGCAAACGCCCGCGAGCTTCCTGAGTGCATCTCCCGGCTGGGAGGTGGGCACGCGCTTCAAGGCCACGGTGCCGGGCCGCATCATCGGCTTTCGGTTCTACCGCGCCCCGGGTGAATCCGGGACCAACCGCGCGCGCCTGTGGTCCAACGGGGGAACGCTGCTGCGCACGGCCACGCTGCCCAACAGCGGCCGCTCGGGATGGGACACGGTGTACCTCTCCAGCAACCAGCCGCGGATCGCCGCCAACACGTCCTACCGGGTGTCGGTCAACACCAACGCCCAGCAGGCCAAGACGTCCAACGCCGGATCGTTCCTGCTCATCAACGGGTCGCTGCAGGCGGACCTGAGCTACTACGGGCAGCCCACGGGCAGCATGCCCACGCAGTCCAGCAACAGCTTTTTCTTCGCGGACGTGATCTTTGTCCCCGACGGCGCCGTGCCCAACCTGTACGTGTCCTCCATCACGTACAACGCCGCGGGACCGAGCGTGTCCGTGGTCGTCTGCAACAACGGGACGGCGGCGGCGGGGGCGTCCACCACGCGCGTGGAGCACTGGTTCGGTGTGCAGTACGAGATCTTCAACCTCGCCACGCCCTCCATCTCCGTGAACGCCTGCACGACCGTGACGACGGCGGTCATCGAGCCCGGGCCGGGGACCGGGAACGACTACTACGTGGACGTGGACGACCTGGACGTGCTCTACGAGGCCGATGAGGGCGACAACCACGCCGTGGCCGAGGGACTGAGCTAGACCCACCATCGACGCACCGGCACCGGCCGGCGGCACCGGGACACGCCGTCCCGCATTTCACCCCAACCGCGCAGAACAGCCCGGCACGCGGGCGCGCGAACACAACTCACGGGAGGAGAAGGAACGGAGGTGTAGACGCATGCAGATGACCATCACTCGACCGACCCGAACCGGCTGCCTGGCGCTGAACGCGTCGTACGAGCCGCTGGTGATGCTGCCCGTCCAGCGCGCCGTGCGCCTGGTGATGGAGGGCCGCGCCGAGCTGGTGGAGGCGCACGGCACGCGGGTCATCCGCTCCGCCGGGCGCGAGATGCCGGTGCCGGCGGTAATCCGCCTGGTGCGGTACGTGTACGTGCCGCGCCGGATGCGCCGGGGCGTGACCAACACCATCCTGTTCGCCCGTGACGGCTACACCTGCGCGTACTGCGGGCGTCACCGCGACGGCCTGCGGGCGCGGGAGTTCCTGACCCGCGACCACGTGCTGCCGCAGTGCCGGTTCACCCGCCGCGGCGACGCCAACACGTGGGACAACTGCGTAACGGCGTGCAGCACGTGCAACAACCGCAAGGCCGACCGCACGCCGGCCGAGGCGGGGCTTACGCTGCGCATCACGCCCACGGAGCCGCAGTTCGTGCACCTGGAGTGGTCCGTGCGCCGTCTGACCCCGCTGCAGCGCAAGTACGTCACGCAGTTCTTTGGCGCCGACGTGGCTAACGCGCTGTAACGATTGATGTGACGCCGGAGATCGCGGAGGGCGAGTCATCTCGCCCTCCACCATCCTGCCGTACTTCCATTCGCGGATTCTTTCCAGCGGTATCATTCCGCCCTCCGCGTCTCCAGGCGAAAAAAGACCAACTGCATTCTCACGCAGAGGGAGCAGGGGCAGCAGAGTACTTCATCGCGCGACGAAGTACTCTGCGTCCTCTGCGGCTCTGCGTGAGAATTCAGTTGGTTTTTTCTTTTCTGATCAGCTGATGGTGACGTACCGCTCCAGGCGCGCCACCTCGGCATCGTCCACGTACTTGCCGATCTCGCGGCGGAACTGCTCGATGTTGCGGTACGGGCGATACTCCTCGAACTCGTGCGCCATCCGCGCGCCCACGCCCGGCACCAGCAGGATCTCCTCGCGGCTGGCCGTGTTCAGGTTCAGCGGCTTCCACAGACGGGTGTACGCCTGCTTCAGCCCGTCCTCGTTCAGCCGCGTGCTGAGCACCTTGTTCACCGCCGTCATGTCGGCGTACGGACGGCCCGCGATCACCGCGTCCGCCAGTGCCTGGTCAAAGCCGGGCACCGTCAGCAGCTGCTCGGCGGTGGCCGTGTTGGGGTCCAGGAACGTGGCGTTGGCCGGAGCCGGCGCGGCCGTCGTGTCCGCCGGGGCGGGCGTCGCGGGGGCAGCGGCGGACGGGGCCGCGCTCGTGGTGTCCGCCGCCGGCGCGGTCTCGCCGCTGTCACCGCCGCACGCGGCCAGGGAAAGCACGGCCGCCGCCGAAAGGAGCGGCAGGATGCGCTTGGTCATTCAGGTCTCCTCGGGAGATGGGGTGGATGTGGATCAGTCCGCCACGCCGCGCCGCAGCATGGGATGGCGATACGCCAGCGCCAGCCCCAGCAGCCCCAGCTGGGCCAGGGCGCCGGGCGCCAGCGCGGGGGTGGCGCCCGTGAGCGCCTCCCACAGCAGCGCGAAGCCCGTCAGCGACGGATCGCCCTCGCGCGCGAACTCGATGTTGCCGTCCATGTGAAGGTACACGCCCAGCGCGCCCGCCGCGACGAACAGCGCGCAGAGGACCCGAAAGGCGCGCAACGTGCCCCGCCCCGGCCGCATCCACACGGCCAGCGTCAGCAGCAGGCCTGTGCCCAGCGCGACGACGGGGATCCACTGCCACACGCTTTCCACGTGCTCCAGCAGCAGCAGCTCCGCCTCCAATCCCAGGATGCCGATCACCATCAGCGCCAGCAGCAGGCGCCGCAGCAGCCCGGGGTCGTCCCGCACGCTCTCGATTCCGATCTCCGCCACGTCTGCTCCGCGATCGCGATGTGATTCCGTCCCGTGATTCTGCTACAGGACGCGCGAGCGGCGCAATGTGTTAGGCCGATCATCCCCCGCCGTGCAGGGCGCGAACGACGCGGTCCGTCTCCTCGATCAGCGCGCGGGCCAGGTCCCCGGCGGGGCCCGTGCGCAGCAGGCGAAGCCCCTGCCCCGCCCACAGCGACAGCGCGTCGGCGTTCCCCGCGCGGGCGGCGGCCGTGCGCAGGGGCCGCGTGAGGGCGTTCTGGAGGGGGAACGGGAGCACCGGCGCGCCGGCCGCGTCCACGTCCGCCATGAACGCCGTGCGGATGCCCCGCGCGGGCCGGCCCGAGTACGCGCGGGTGACGGCCGTGGCGTCCTCCGTGGATTCCCGCAGGCGCGCGCGGTACCGGGCGGAGGTGCCGGCCTCGTCCGCGGCGAGAAAGGCTGTCCCCAGCTGCACGCCGGATGCGCCGAGGGCCATGGCGGCCGCGATTCCCCGCCCGTCCATGATGCCGCCGGACGCGATCACCGGCACGCGCACGGCATCCACCACCTGCGGCACGAGCGCCATCGTGCCGATCAGGGCGGACTCGAACGGGCCCAGGAACGTGCCGCGGTGCCCGCCCGCCTCGCTGCCCTGCGCCACGACGGCGTCCACGCCCGCGCCCTCCAGCGCCCGCGCCTCGTCCACCGTCGTCGCCGTGCCCAGGACGACGACGGCGCGGCGGCGCAGCTCCGCCATCACCTCCGGCGCCGGGATGCCGAACGCGAAGCTGAAGACGGGCGCGCCCGCGTCCAACGTCGCCTCCAGCTGCGCGTCGAATGGATCCGCGGGCATCGGCGGGAGCACGGGTGGATCCAGCCCCAGCACCGCGTGCCAGCGGGTCAGCACGTCCAGCATGGGACGGGGATCGTCCGCGCCCTCCGTGGCGCCGCCCGCGAACAGGTTCACGGCGAACGGCCGGTCCGTCCGCCGGCGCACCTCCGCGATGGCGCCGCGGATCTCGTCCGGCGCGAGGTACGCGGCACCGAGTGACCCAGCCCGCCCGCGTCCGATACGGCGGCCGCCAGCGCGGGCGTGGACGGCCCGCCGGCCATCGGCGCCAGCACCAGCGGATGCTCCACGCCCAAGCGCTCCGCCAGGCGACTCCACGCGTTCGTCATCCTCGTCCTCCCGAATCCGGAATCGTGCGTCCGCGCGGGATCATCTGCGTCCGCGGGGCACGATCATCCGCCGCGCCGACGCTCCCCCGCGTCCCATCATCCCCCATCCGCTCCTACCACGCCACCCCTGCCCCGCTGTCACGCTTCGCCCGGAGCGCGTAGCCAAAGCCGCCCACGCGGTACCAGCGGTAGCCGTACGCGGGCAGCATCACGCGGTGGAGGCCGTCCTCGCCCGCGTGCTGCTCGTCCTCCGTGAGCAGGCTGGACAGGTGCTCGCCGCCCTCCGCGTCCACCCGGAAGCGCGCCTCCACGGGCCGGTCGGCGAAGTTGTGCAGGACGACGACGTCGTTGCCCCGCCACGCGTAGCACAACGCCAGCACGCTGGACGAGCCCGCCGGCAGGGCCCTCCACGAGCCCCAGCCGATCTCCGGGCACTCCTTCCGCAGGCGGATCATCCCCACCATCCAGTTGAGGAGCGAGCCGGGATCACGCCGCTGCGACTCCACGTTCACGTGCGCGCATCCGAACGGGCCGTCCTCGATGACCGGCTTGACGATGGTGTCCGCCGCGGAGAAGCCCGCGTTGCGCTCGCGCGACCACTGCATGGGCGTGCGGACGGCCTCGCGCTCCTTCTGCGACAGGTCCTCGCCCATCCCGATCTCGTCACCGTAGCGCAGCACGGGCGTGCCGGGGAGCGAGAACAACAGGCTGTACGCCAGCTCCAGCCGCGCGCGGTCGCCCAGCATGCCCGCCAGGCGCCGCCGGATGCCGCGGCCGTACAGCTGCATCCCCGGCTCCGGCCCGAACCGCTCGAAGACGAGCGCCCGCTGCTCCTCCGTGAGCCGCCCCAGGTCCAGCTCGTCGTGGTTGCGAAGGAAGTGCGCCCACTGCGCGGACGGCGGCAGGGCGCGCGTGGCCTTGAGCGCCTGCGCCAGCGGCCGCGTGTCGCCCGAGGCGAGCGCGTAGAACAGGTGCTGGTTGACGAAGAAGTTGAACATCATGTGGATGCCGTCGCCCGACGTGCCGAAGTACTTCGCGTTCTCCGGCGGCAGCACGTTGGCCTCGCCCAGCAGGATGGCGCCCGCGCTGCGCCACTGCAGAAAGCTGCGCATCTGCCTGAGGTACTCGAAGTGCATGGGCACCTCGCCCCCGCTGCCGTCGTGCGTGCCCTCGATGACGAACGGCACGGCGTCCATCCGGAACCCCGCCACGCCCATCTGCAGCCAGTACCCCATGATGCGCCGCACCTCCGTGCGCACCTCGGGGTTGTCCATGTTCAGGTCCGGCTGGAAGTCGTAGAAGCGGTGGTAGTAGTACGCGCCCGCCTCCTCGTCCTTCGTCCACGTCGCCTCCTGGACGCCGGGAAAGACCATCCCCTCGTCCCACTGCTTCGGACGCTCCTTTTGCCACACGTACCAGTCGCGGTAGCGCGAGTCCGGGTCGCGCCGCGCGGACTGGAACCACGGGTGCCGGTCGGAGGTGTGGTTCACGACCAGGTCCATGAGCACACGGATGCCGCGGCTGTTGGCCTGGCTGATGAACTCCACGAAGTCACCTGGGGTGCCGTAGCGCGGGTCCACCCCGTAGAAGTCACGGATGTCGTAGCCGTGGTCGCGGTTGGGCGAGGGCTGGAACGGCCCCACCCAGACGGCGTCCACGCCCAGCGACTCCAGGTAGTCCAGCCGGCGGATGAGCCCCTCGAAGTCGCCGCACCCGTCGCCGTCGCCGTCCATGAACGTCTCCAGGTTGAGACTGTACACGACGGCGTTCCTGTACCAGAGATCCTCGATCAACCCGTGCTCCTCGCGTCCGGTGTGCGGTGGATGCACGCGATCGTGCAAGGCGGGGTCCAGCCGACGCATCGGATTGGCCCGGCGACCGGAATTCGGAATACACGTTCGCGCGGGAGATCAGGCGCGACGCCGGCGCTGCCCCGTCTCCGCGTCCGCCCCGGGCAGAGGACCGAAGCGGATTCGCAGCAGGGCCGCGAAGTTCCCGCGTTCTGATACGGGGGACGCGGGCCCGACGGGCATGAAGAAGATCATTGACCTCACCCGACGAAAAATCTACGTTTCACCCGTCTTCGATTCCTGGCGCCATCGGCACGCCCACACTCCAGTCCCCGATCCTCGCACCCGTGCCCGCACCGGGCACCACGCACCCGGTTCGTCTCCCGCTCCACCGCTACCTTCCGCCCGCCGTCTTCGCCATGCGCGGACTTCATCGGTTCTTCCACCCGTCCACGTCCCGGGGACGCGCCGCCATCGTCGCGGTGCTGGTAACGCTCGGCCTCGCCTACGGCTACGGCGCCGCGCGGGGCGACACCGCCGGGGAGCTGGAGGGCACGCTGCTCGCCCAGCGCTTCACCACCGGGCGGCTGACGAAGCAGACGGCCTGGCAGCCCTGCACGCCCGTGGATACGGCCGCGCTCGTGCCGCGCGGGGAATGCGGAGGGCAAAATCCACAAAGCCAGCGCATCACGGACCTGGCCCGCGAGGCCCGGCCTCCCGTTTCGGCCGCGGACTCCCTCGCCACCCTGCGGACAAACGCCCTGCTGGACCTTCGGTTCGCGGATACCTCCACCGTCACGCTCCGGCGCGCGGCCGCCACCCTGGAGCAGGCCGTGCTCCGCGCGCCGGAGGACGCCGGCCTGCGCAGCGAGCTGGCCGTCGCCCACCTGGCCGTCGCCGAGCGCACGCAGGACCTCGACCCGCTGCTGCTGGCCCTGGAGTCCGTGGAGCAGGCCGCGCTGCTGGATCCCCTGCGGCCCGAGATCCTCTTCAACCGGGCCCTGGTTCTCCAGCGGTTGTACCTGGTCGCCAGCGCGCAGCGGGCCTGGACGCGCTACCTGGCCGTGGAGCGCGACCGCCGGTGGCGCGCCGAAGCCCAGGGTTACGCGCGGGCGCTGGCGCAGGTGGCGGACACCGTTTCGTGGGACTCGCTGCTCACCGCGCCACCCGCACGCATGGATTCCGCGACCCGCGCCGCCATTGTCGCGCGGGTACGCCGGTCGCCCCAGGCCGCGCGTGACAGCGCGTTTACGCTGATGGGCGCCTGGGGCCGCGCGCACCTGGCGGACTCCGCCGCGCGTGCGGCGCGCCTGCTGTCCGTGGCCCGCGAGATCGGCGCGGCGGCGGTGGCCATGGACGCGGACCGCAGCATCGCGCACGCCGTCGCGGCCATCGACTCCGCCGCGGACGAGCCGGCGCGGCTTGCCACGCTGGCCCGTGGCCACGCCGCGCTGGGACAATCGTTCCAGGACTACTATGCCGCCGCCTACGAGCGCGCCGACGCGGCGGCCCGGAGCGCGGAGCGAGAGCTGCGCGGTGCACGATCACCCGCCGCCCGCTGGGCCGCGTTCTACCGGGCGGCCGCACTGATGAACCTGGGAAAGTTCACCGCGGCAGAAGGGTTGTATCGATCGGTCGCCCACGAAACGCCGTCGGACGAGCCCGCGCTGATGGGCCGGACCATCTGGGGCCGCGGTGTGAGCCGGGTGCGGCAGGGATACTACGACGCGGCCATCCAGTTCTACCGTCAGGCGGAGCCCTACAGCATCCGCGCCCACGAAGGAGAGAATCTCGCCGCCATCGCGTACCTCGTGGCGGAAAGCTATGGCCTTTTGGGACAGGTACAGGGCAGCCGGGTTGAAGGACTGCGTGGCCTGCGCCTCCTTGCACCATACCGCCGGTCCAACTTCCTGAACAACCACGTCACGACGGTCGCCAGCCTGGCGCGGAGCCAGGGCCTGAGCTACGCCGCGCACGCCTTGATGGGAGAAGTGCTGGAAATCGCCCGCTCGCTGGGAAAACCCGAGGTCGTCGCGCGAGCCTATCGAGCGGAGGCACGGGACCTGATCGTCCTGGGACAATGGACGGCGGCGCGGACAGCCCTTACCGAAGGGCTGCGCTGGGCAGACCAGCTCCCCCGGGGAGCGGGTCGCGATCGCACCACGGCCGACGTACGAATGGTGCTGGGGCAGCTTCTCACGCACGAAAACCCGCGCCGTGCGTACGCGGTGCTCCGAGACGTGGCAGCCACCTACAACTCGGTCGGCATCCAGCTACACGTGCCCGTCGCCCACTTCGAAGCCGCCGTTGCCGCCGAGGCTGCATCCGAACCGGCGCTCGCGCGGGCGCACCTCGTGACGGCGATCGAATACCTGGAACGGCAGCAGGATTCTCTCCGCAAGGTGGCGGATCGTACGGCGTTCCACGAAACGGTGGAGAACGTGTTCGACGCGGCCGTGCGCCTGGAGCTGGCCGCGGGACGGCCGGACTCCGCGTTCGCGTTCCTGGAGCGTGCACGCGCCGCGATCCAGCCCATGCTCCGGCAGGACAATGCTCACCAGGCACGCTCGGAGCGGGTCGAGATCACCCGCCTGGCCGCGGCGCTACCGCCGGACGTTCTATTCGTGGATTACGCACTGCTGGCAGACCGGCTGGCCATCTGGACAGTTTCCCGGAGAGGATGGCGTCACCACGTCGTCTCGGTCCGGCGCGACTCGGTAGCGGCCCTGGTTGAGCGCTTCCGCCAAGAGCTCGGCGAGACGAATCCGCGGAACGCGCCCGCGCGCGCCGCGCTGTACGACCTGCTGATCCGTCCCTTGGAAGGAGACCTGGGCAGCATGCGCCGGCTCACCGTCGTGCCGGACCGGGAACTGTACCAAGTACCCTTCGCGGCCCTGTGGAACGACCGCACGCGGCGGTTCGTCGTCGAGGATCTCGACGTTGCAACGGTGCCGAGCGCCGCATTCCAGATGGCCGCCGCCACCCCGGCAGGGCTGCGCCAACCGATTGTATCGGCACTCGTGGTGGGCAACCCGACGCTGGACAGCAGCGTGGCGCGACAGCTCCCTTCGCTTCCCGGCGCCGTGCGCGAGGCGCGTCAGGTCGCGGCGATGTATCCCCGCGACCGCCTGCTGTTAGAGGAGGATGCGGGACGCGAGCCGGTCCTGGAGCAGCTTTCACAGTACTCCGTTGTCCACTTCGCCGGGCATGCTGTCTTCAACAGCGCCCGCCCCGAGCTGTCGTACCTGGCGCTGGCGTCGGACAGCACGGTGTCGGGCGGAAGGCTGCCCGCGTGGGAGATCGGCGAGCTGCATCTGTCGAACGTGCAGCTGGTGGTGCTCTCCGCGTGCAGCACGCTGAGCCCGCGCCCCAGCCGCGCGGGTGCCGCGGCCGGGCTGGCGTACAGCTTTCTCCGCGCCGGGGTTCCCGCAACGGTGAGCACGCTGTGGGACGTGCACGACGATGTCACCACCCCGCTGCTGACGGACTTTCACCGCCGCTTCGCCTCGGGCGCCACCGCGCCCGAGGCGCTGCGCCAGGCGCAGATCCAGTCCCTGCGTTCCCCCCGCCCCGAGCTGCGCGCCCCCTCCGCTTGGGCGGCGTTCATCTACACGGGGCCGTAACTGAAACAGTTCATCTGAAAAGGAGCACCCTATGGCTTCATTTGAATTGCAGATCACGATTACTGGTCTAAACCTGATCTTGTTACATTTTGATAAAACACGAGCCGCGATATTGCAACCTGATTGTCGCGACGGGGTAGACCCGGCCCATGAGGACGGATCCAATGGGGTGCCGCACGTTGGGTTCCTCAGCTTCGATTCCATTTATCTCGAGCCACGCTCGTCCGAGGATGTGCTTAGAGGAGAGGTGGTCTATCGATTTGACCAAGACACTCTCGACTTGGGCTTGGACAATTCCGGACCAGTCACAGTTCCAGAGGAGTTTCCTTTCCCGGATTTCAGCAAGTTTGCACCTAAGCTTGAACTGCTGCAGGATCTTCTTCCCCCCAGAAAGGATACACCTCTCTTATTATATTCAATACTTGAGAGTGGAAACTTTATCGACAACAAAGGAGATACGACCCGAGCGATTCCACAGATTTTCGATTCCCCTCCGCAAATATACGAGCACCCGTTCCCCAATGCCGTTACATGGACACGCACGGTCGATCGAGATTCATTAGTGATCTCAATTCGGGGATTTTCAAAGGATCTCAAATCAAGGTTCACCCTGAAACCGGTGGAGGGAATAATCCGGGTGACGATCGCCAATGTCTGCTCTAACAACCCCCTCGCATGGGCGGAGTACGGAGACGCGGAGAAAGCAAAGGATGATCAGGATTTCAAATGGCTGTATCGGTTGCTGCAACATCCAGACGGTTCGTTCAAGCAGCAACTCTACGGAAGTCCATTTCCAATCCCGCGACTCGTGCATGATAGTTCATCGGGGGTGGAAAACTGCATTGGTGCCCTTCTCCGAGGTCAGACATTCTGAAAGGATGACAATGATGAGAAAGCATGTAAAAGCGGCGTGCCTCTCAAAAATTTCCGAGCGTTCGCCGGTCGCAAGCGACGCCATTGTATTCAAGGTGGGAGACCCATCGGCAGTACGGGAAGCCGTCGAGGGTTACACGCGAAACGACTCCGTCGTCAGTGGGTTGAGAGCCGCAATACGGCTGTCCGAAATATACAGAGATGCCGGGGCGGAGTTGATCCCCATTTACCCGGAGCGCGCGCTGGGTGTTATGGGCTCGGAGCAGTTTGGGTGGAAGATCGCGCTTCCTGACTGGAGTTCGCAACGGAGCGCGCTTTCCGCATACCACTTCTTGCAACTTCCTTCCTCCGACGAATTCGCAAGGGAGAACGCGCAGGTGGAGATGGAACTGCTTCGGGATCCGCTAATCCGTTTGCTTTACCATCCAGCCTTGCCTTATGTGGTTGAACCGTCCGAAGAAGACGAGGAGGAGATTTCACATCATTCAAACACATTCGATGATCCGCAATGGTTTCTTCGAGAATGTAAATTTCCGCTCGCGTGGCAAACTCTGGATCAGTCAGGGACCAGCCCAGGCCCGATCGGGATGATTGATATGGGCGGCAATGTTGGCCACCCAGACCTCGGGAATATAACAGTGTTCCCATTTGAGACGATCCCATCAACGCTATCGCATGCCAGCGGGGTTGCTGGGGTAATAGCAGCACGCAGGAACGGAATCGGTATTGACGGCTGCTGTTCCGCTGAGATACACCTCCACAACGTCGCTCCTGAAGGAGTGATCGACCGAAAAGGTGTGATCATGGCCTTAAAAGCAGTCAAATGCAAAGGCTTGCGCGTCGTCAATATCAGCTTGGAGATGGCAGAAGATCACTGCGTGCGGGATCAGATCAAGGAGTGTATCGACCAAGGGATGATTATCGTAGCCGCTATGGGTAACCGTGGTGAAAAGTCCCCGTATTATCCTGCTGCTTATCCCGGAGTAATTGCAGTCGGAGCCGTTAATAAATCAGAAAAGAGATTGTCTCTTTCCAACACTGGGTCACATATTTGGCTCTCCGCCCCTGGGTTCCGTATTCACACGATCGAAGACGCAGGGACTACCAATGATAAGCACAATGGCACTTCGTATGCCGCTGCCATGGTAAGCGCTGCAGCTTGGCTCACGTTGCGTGCCCGTCCATACTGGACTGCAACGCAGGTTAGAGACTTGCTATCGCGTGCCGTTCATCGGTCCGGGAAGTACGACACGGAGATAGGATACGGTAGGCTTGATATGGGCAAGCTTATCGAAGAACTAAAATGCACTGAACCGATACCTTGCCCGGATACACTCCGGCAACTGGAAACGCCGATCTCAACTCCCACAGGTTCGATAGTTGTTTGATCTGCCTCCCAGCGTCGGTTATAAACTTACATCGGCCAAGCGCACGGATGTTGCCGGATTGCATCCATGGATCCGCAGGAGGGTCGGACGAACACGGCGAGAGGGGCGGGATGGAGGAGCGGCGCAACCGGACGAACAGCTACCTGTGGTGGCAGCGCGGCATCGTGTACCAGGTCTATCCGCGCTCGTTCATGGACAGCGACGGCGACGGCGTGGGCGACCTCGGCGGCATCCTCGCGCGGCTGGATTACCTGCGCTGGCTGGGCGTCGACGCCCTCTGGATCTCGCCCATCTACCCGTCGCCGATGAAGGACTTCGGCTACGACGTCGCCGACTACACCGACGTGCATCCG
>NZ_DASURI010000906.1:0-4368 GCF_036280135.1 Longimicrobium sp. | reverse complement strand
TGCTGCATCCCCCGCATCCACGGCGACTTTGCCCTGGCCGTGTGGGACGGGCGCACGCGTACGCTCGTGGCCGCGCGCGACGCGTTCGGCGTGCGGCCGATCTTCTTCGCACAGGTGGACGGCGCGCTGCTCGTCTCGTCGCGGCTGGAGGCGCTGGCGGGCGACGCCGCGTTCGACGAGACGTGGGCGGCGGGCTTCGTCCTGGGCGGCAGCGCCGACGCCGAGCGGACGCTGTGGGCCGGCCGCCGCGCCCTGCCGCCCGGCGGCATGTTGACCGTGGCGGACGGGCGCGTGGACGAGCAGCGCTGGTGGCGCGCGGAGGACTTTGTCCCGGCGGCGCGCGCGGACGGCGCGGAGGCCGCCGAGGAGGTGCGCCGCCTGTTCGCCCAGGCCGTCCGCGTGCGCATGGGCGCGCCGGGCGAGACGTGGTCGCAGCTGTCCGGCGGGCTGGACTCGTCGTCCGTCGTCTCCATGGCGCAGTCGCTGGCGGAGGCAGGCGAGGCGCCGGCACTCGCGGGCACGGTGTCCGTTGTCGACACGCTGGGCGACGGCGACGAGACGCGCTACTCGGGCGCGGTCGTGGCCCGGTGGGGCGTGCGCAACGAGGCCGTGGCCGATCCCTGGCCCTGGCAGGAAGACGGCGAGCCGCCCACGGCCACGGACGAGCCGCGTCCCATGTTCCCGTACTGGGCGCGCGACCGGCGGATGTGCCGCATGGTCCGCGAGGCCGGCGGGCGCGTGATGCTCAGCGGCCAGGGCTCCGACCACTATCTGGACGGCCCCGGGACGTTCGCGGCGGACCTGCTGGGCACGGGCCGTGTCCGCGCTGCGCTGCGGACGGTCACGCTGCACGCCGTGGCACACCGGCAGTCGTTCTACGGCTGGTTCTGGCGCAACGCCCTGCGCCCGCTGCTCCCCGCCCCGCTGGCGGGCACGGGCGGCCGGCCCGCGGCGCCGCCGTGGGTGCGCCCGGACTTCGCCCGCCGCGCGGGGATGACGGCGCCGCGCGCGCGGTCGCGGCCGGGGCGCATCTGGCCGGACGAGCTGGCGACGTACCTGCGCGTGCTGGCGGGACACCTGGAGCGCGGGCCGTTCGTGGACGGGATGGAGGTGCGCTACCCCTTCCTGCATCGGCCCCTGGCGGAGTTCTGCCTGCGGCTGCCGGTGGAGGAGCGCATCCGCCCGGGCTGGTCCAAGTGGGTGCTGCGGGAGGCGATGCGCGGCATCCTCCCCGAGACCGTCCGCACGCGGCGCGGCAAGGGCGGCATCGACGCGCGCATCCTGTGGGCGCTGCAGCGCGAGGCGCCGCGGCTGCGCTGGCTGCTGCGCGACCCGCTGATCGCCCAGGCCGGCTGGGTGGACGCGGACGCGCTGCGGAACGCCGTGGAGCGCGCGCGGCAGGGCGCGGTGGACAACCTGGCCCACCTGCTCAGCACGCTGTCGCTGGAGACGTGGCTGCGGGTGCGCGCCGGCGCGTGGACGCCGCTGGACGCGCGCGCGCCGCGGCCGGCCGCCGCCTGAGCGCGGCGGAACGCACGCCGCCGCGGCCGGGGGGGCGCGCGGCGGAAATCACCCCTCGCACGGAGGTGGAAAGCATGCGGAAGAAGCACTACGTGGCGCCCACGCTCACCTGGCTGGGCGGCGCCGTGGAGCGCACCCGGGGGCGCTTCGGGAAGCAGGCGGAGCTCATCAACTTCTTCTTCTGGATCTAGCCGGGAGACGAAGCGCGGACGTCCCATCCATTCAACCCAACGACGGAGGTGTCCCATGGAGCAGAAGCAGACCAAGAAGCCCTACGTGTCGCCCACGCTGACGGAGCACGGCGGCGCGGTGGCCAAGACGCAGGGCCGGTGGGGCAAGGTGGCGGAGTTCATCAACTACTGGATCCCGCCGCTCTGATCACCCGCGCGGTGTAGCCGGCCGGCGCCGCTCGAGCAATCGGGCGGCGCCGGTTCGTTTCTGGATGATGATGCCGATCCGCACCCTCATTCCACGTGCGCATCCGATGCGGTGATCGCGATCACCGCATCGGAGCGAATGATGCCAGTTGCGGCTCTGATCCTGTAAGGCCGACGCTCAGCCGGAGCGAATGAATTCGCCGCTGGAAATTCGCGAAGTCCGCCTGCGCGGACGGCCCCAGCACAGGCCACGACATGTGCACCGAGGCGGCCTTCGATGGCGTGAAGGCCGCCATCATGCACGAAGGAAGGCGTGCGGCAGGAGCCGTCGGCGAAGGCCGACATCACGTTTTCGGAGCCGCGAATTCATTCGCCGGGGCTGGGTGACGGCGCGCCTGCACGTCCCTTCATACGCTCGACGTCCGCATCTGCCGATCCGCATCGTTGATCCCGAAAGCAGCATCGCCGCGATGGCTGTCTGCCACCGCGGCGATGATCGATCTGCCGTCCATCTCGCGATCTGCCGTCCGTCTCGCGAGCCGCCTCGGGTCCGATGATCCGGATCCGCCCCGTCCGCGCTACTCCGCCGCGGGTGCCAGGGCCGGCGTCGGCGGAACGACGGGAAGCACGGCGGGCGCCGGCGCGGGCTCCACGGCCGGCCGCGTGAACGCGCCGAAGATCGTGGGGATGCGCGTGGCCAGCACGCCGAACAGCTCGCGGGCGGCGTTGCCCATCACCCGCGTCACGTCGCGCGTGAGCAGCCCCAGCGCGTACGCCAGGTCCACCGACTCGTCGTCGCCGGGGCCCAGAGCGCGCAGCACGGCCGTGCGGTGCTTGAGCAGCAGGGGCCGCACGTAGCGCACGGGGTTGAAGTTGGGGATGTGGTGCGCCCCCAGCCCCTCGATGAGCGCCACCGCGCGCCCGAAGTACGTCATCTCGCCCGTGAGCACCACGGGCCAGTCGTACAGCAGGTGCATGACCTCGTCGGCCAGGGCGCGCTGCATCTCGGCCAGCTCGGCGCCGCGCTCCGTCATCTGCAGGATGAGCGACACCAGGCGGTGGATGGTCTCGCGGTCCGTCTGCGGCTCCACGATGCCCAGCTTGAAGAACCCGTCCACCACCTTCTCGGCGTCGCCGCGCACGGCGGCCAGCGACGTGTGCACCAGGTGGTGGCGCATGGCCGGCTCCACCTCGATCACCATCCCGAAGTCCAGCAGCACCAGCGCCCCGTCCGCGCGCACCAGCAGGTTGCCGGGGTGCGGGTCCGCGTGAAAGATGCCGTCCACCAGCATCATCTGGATGTACGCCTCGACCACGGCGTGCATCACCTGCTCCGGGTCGATCACGCCGGCCGCCACCAGCCCGTCGATGCGGTCCACGCGCGTGCCCTGCACGAACTCCAGCACGAGCGCGCGCGGGCGCACCATCCCGTCGATCACGCGCGGAACGATCACGCGCGGGTTGCGCGCGAACCGCTCGCCGATGGCGCGGGCGTACGCCGCTTCCTTGCGAAAGTCCATCTCGTCGGCAATGCGGCGCTCGAACTCGTCGATCACCACGTGCAGGCCGCGCAGCTGCGGATGGCTCCAGAACCGCTCCACCCAGCGCAGCACCATCCGCACGAACTTGACGTCCTTTTCGACGATGGGCTCCACGCCGGGGCGCAGCACCTTCACGACCACGTCCTCGCCCTGGTAGCGCGCCTTGTACACCTGCCCCAGGGAGCCCGCGGCCAGCGGCTCGCGCTCGAACGCCTCGAACACCTGGTCCACGGGCGCGCCGTACGCGGCCACCAGCTCGCGCTCGATGGCGGGGAACGGCACGCACGCCACGTTGTCGGTGAGCGTGCTGAGCGAGGTGAGGTACGGCTCCGGCACCACGTCCGGTCGCGCCGAGAACACCTGGCCGATCTTGACGAACGTCGGTCCCAGCGTGGGGATCAGGTCCGCCAGCCGCTCGGCGCGGCGCACGTGAAAGTCCGCGGAGCGGCGCGCGGGCCGTCCCCAGAAGACGAAGCGGCGGCGATCGCGCGAGAACGACAGCGCGAACGGCAGCAGCAGGAACAGCAGGCGAAGGGTGTGCATGGGCAAGGGCGGTGCGAACGAAATGGGCAGGCGCGGGCCATCTGTCCGCGCCTGCCGTCGTGCGGCCTCCTGTACCCGCACGCCGGGCCGGGGTTCATCCCCGTGCCTGGCTGAACGGGTGCGGGCGGCGGAAGGATTCAGGACTGCAGGGAATAGGGAACAGGGAATAGGGAAGAGCGGGCAACGGCGGATGCGTGATGCCGCACCGTACGAGTCCGCCGAGCGGGCGCACGCCCGTCATCTCAGCCCCCTGCAAAAGCGTCATCCTGAGGAGCCGCCGCGCGATCTTCGCCCGTGCACACACCGTGGCGGCGACGAAGGATCTTGTGTGCGAAGCGTGAGACGGATCACGTGCATGGAGCCGGTCTGCCGCTTTGCGCGCAGAT
>NZ_DASURI010000905.1:0-4187 GCF_036280135.1 Longimicrobium sp. | reverse complement strand
TCCGCGCGGACGGCCGTCGCCGGGGCGAAGGGCCGGACGGATGCGGCGGCGGTGCCCGTGTCGTCCATCAAGAGCAACGGCGTCGTGGCCCCGCTGCGGGACGTGACGGCCGAGCCCACCGCGCTCGTCGCCGCGCCGGCGGACGATGCGGGGACGCCTACGCCGTGGAAGACCGTCGCCCTCGCCGTCTGGCTGGCCGGCGCGGGCATCCTGCTCGTCCGCCTGATGTTCGGCGTGCTGGCCGTGTGGCGGATGGAGCGCGGCGCGGCGGAGCTGGACGACGAGCGCTGGACGGCGCTCACGGACCGGCTGTCGCGGCGGATGCGGCTGGGGCGCATTGTCCGGCTGCTGCGCGGGCCCACGTCCGCCGTGCCGATGACGTGGGGCGCCTTTCGCCCCGTCATCCTCCTTCCCGCCGAGGCCGACGCGTGGGACGACGGCCGGCGCGCGGCCGTTCTCGCGCACGAGCTGGCCCACGTGCGCCGCTGGGACGCGCTCACGCAGTGGGTGGCGCACCTGGCTGTGGCGCTCTTCTGGTTCAACCCGCTGGTGTGGGTGGCCGCGCGGCACGTGCGCGAGGAGCGCGAGCACGCCTGCGACGACGCCGTGCTGGAGGTGGGCACCCGCGCGACCGACTACGCGGACCACCTGCTGACCATCGTCCGGGCGCTGGGCTCGGCGCCGGGGCCCGCGGCGGCCCTGGCCATGGCGCGGCGGACGCAGTTCGAGGGGCGCCTGCGCGCCATCCTGGACTCCGCCACGCCGCGCGGGCCCGTCAGCCGCACGCTGGCCGTGACCACGTCGCTGCTGGCGCTGACGCTCATCGTCCCCCTGGCGGCCCTGCGCGCGGCGGAGCAGCGGGGGCCGGAGGACGCGCGGGCGGCGACGACCATCGAGGGCCGCGCGCAGGCCATGGCGACGGACGTGGAACGCCGCGACTACCTCCTGCGGCTGGCGGGCGACCCGGCGCTGCCGCCCATGGCGCTGGAGGAGGTGGCCCGCGCGTCGAAGGAGGTACGGGCGGACGGCGCGCGCGCCAAGGTGCTGCACGTGCTGCTGGACCGCGACGACCTGGGCGCGTCCGCCCTGTCGCTGGCCATCGGCTCCGCGGCGCAGATGCGCGACCAGCCCGTGCTCGCCGAGTTCCTGCGCCGCGTGGCGGAGGAGCGGCCCGTGGCGGACGGGCTGGTGTGCGACGCGTTCTTTGCCGCGCTGGAGCGGCTGCGTGACGCGGCGGACCTGCGCCCCGTGCTGGAGACGGTCGCGGGGCAGCCCGGGCTGGACGTGGCCGTGCTGGAGCAGGTGATCCGCGTGGGGATGCGGATGGACGACGCGTCGCTCCGGGTGCTGCTGGGCACGGCGGCGCATTCGCAGCCGGTCGTGGGCCAGGCGCGGCCGGCGTACGTGCAGGCCGCGGCCCGCATGCGCGACGCGGCGTGGCGGCGCGAGGCCATGGCGCGCCTGGCCGCGGAGGACGCCGAGGCGCGCCGCACCGCGTCGCCCGTGACGAGCGCGGCGACCAGCAAGCCGGTCATCACCCGCGACGGCAGGTGGAAGGCGCAGATGGAGGCGCGGCAGGTGGAGATGGTCTACCACGAGGCGCGGCCGGACAGCGCCCTGCTGCGCGTGGACGCCCGCAACGCGCGCATGTCGTGGCGCGACGGTGCCAGCGAGGTGGACCTGCGCGCGGGCGGCTACGTGAACTTCCGCGAGACGCGCGATGGCGTGGAGACGGAGGTGCAGCTGCGCGAGGACGGCCACGGCGCCGTCACCCGCACGTACCGCGTGGCCGGCGCCGTCCGCCCCTGGGACGCCGACGCGCAGCGCTGGTACGAGCGCGTGAACCAGCACCTGTACGACCACCTCAAGTAGAACGGCGGTACGAAGGTACAAAGGTACGGACGGCGGATCGTCCGAGGAGGCGCCTCCCGACGTCATCGTGCAGGCACCGAGCAACCCGCCTCTCCGCGAGAAATGCGTCATCCTGAGGAGCCGCCGCGTGATCCTTGCCCGGGCACGATCCGTGGCGGCGACGAAGGATCTTGCCCGCAAAGCTCTGCGGCGGTACGAAGGTACGGACGGCGGATCGTCCGAGGAGGCGCCTCCCGACGTCATCGTGCAGGCACCGAGCAACCCGCCTCTCCGCGAGAAATGCGTCATCCTGAGGAGCTGCCGCGTGATCCTTGCCCGGGCACGATCCGTGGCGGCGACGAAGGATCTTGCCCGCAAAGCTCTGCGGCTGCCCTCGTGCACAAAAGCGCGTCCCGGGTCTCGCACACAGGATCCTTCGGTCGCGCCAAGCCCTGTGCGCGTTCGCCTGCCGCGCGGCGCTCCCTCAGGATGACGCTCGCCTGATTCGATTGGGCGGCCGGCCTGGGAGGAGGACCGTGCCTCGGATCGGCATCGGCCGGGTCGTCGATGTGATGTGCTGAAAAAATAGCAAACGTCCGGTGATCAGCGCCGGCGCAACACCGTTCCCCTGCATCCGCAGATGATCCGCATCCTTCCTGTCACCACCGCGCTGGCGTTGCTGCTCCCCGCCGCGATCGCTGCGCAGACACCCGCTCCTCCGCCCTCCACGGACGCGCCGCGCAAGGAGATCCGCGCCGTGCGGGTCAGCGGGCGGGCGCCGGCCGTGGACGGACGGCTGGACGACGCGGCGTGGGCCGCCGCGCCCGTGCTCTCCGACTTCGTGCAGAAGCAGCCCGTGGAGGGTGGCGCGCCGACGGAGCGCACGGAAGTCCGCTTCGTGTACGACGATGCGGCGCTGTACGTGGCCGCGCGCATGTTCAAGAACGACCCCGCGTCCATCCAGGCGCCCGTGGGCCGGCGCGACGACGGCGGGCAGGCGGAGCACATCTGGATCTCGCTGGACACCTACCTGGACCGCCGCACGGCGTACTCGTTCGGCGTGACGGCGTCGGGGACGCGGATGGACTGGTACCATCCCATCGACCACGAGACGGACATCGACCTGTCGTTCGACCCCGTCTGGCAGGCCGAGGTGCAGCGCGACTCCACGGGGTGGACGGCGGAGATGCGCATCCCCTTCAGCCAGCTGCGCTTCAACGCGGCCGACGCGCAGACGTGGGGGCTCAACATCGACCGGTGGAACCCCGCCACGCAGGAGGACGTGTTCTGGATCCCCGTCCCCACGCAGGTCACGGCGTGGTCGTCGCGGATGGGCACGCTGGCGGGGATCGAGGGCATCCGCCCCTCCCGCCGCGCGGAGCTGCTGCCGTACGTGGCCAGCTCCGGCGCCTTTTCCGCCGACCCCGGCGAGGGCAACCCGTTCGACGACGGCAGCCGCCTGGACACGCGCGTGGGCGCCGACTTCAAGATGGGCGTGGGCCCCAACCTCACGCTGGAAGGGACGGTGAACCCCGACTTCGGCCAGGTGGAGGCGGACCCGGCGGAGGTGAACCTGTCCGCGTACGAGAGCTACTTCAGCGAGCGGCGGCCGTTCTTCATCGAGGGGCGGCAGCTGCTGGCGGGCGCGGGGCCGGAGTACTTCTACTCGCGCCGCATCGGCTCCATCCCCGACCGCTCGCTGTCCGCGCTGAGCCCCGGCGGCGACTTCGAGGACTGGCCGCGCAACACCACCATCCTGGGCGCCGCCAAGCTGACGGGCCGGCTGAACTCCGGCACCTCGCTGGGGGCCCTGGCCGCGGTGACGGACGACGCGTCGGCGCGCGGCTTCGCCGTGGGCACGGAGGAATTCGCGCGCATCCAGGTGGCGCCGCGGACGGGGTACGCCGTCGTCCGCGCGCAGCAGGAGTTCGGCGCGAGCCAGTCCACCGCGGGCGTTTTGATGACGGGCGTGCACCGCGACATGGACGCCCTGTCGCCCCTGGCCGACCTGCTGCACCGCGACGCCGTGACGGGCGGCGGCGACTGGAACCTGCGCTTCAAGGGCGGCGAGTACGCCGTGCGGGGCTTCGCGGGCTTCAGCTACGTGACGGGCGACTCGCTGGCCCTGCGGCGCACGCAGCGCAGCAGCGGGCACTTCTTTCAGCGGCCGGACGCGGACCACGTGGAGTACCGCAGCCGCGAGTCGCTGGGCGGCTACACGGGCGAGCTGTCCGTCCAGCGCGAGAGCGGGCGGCACTGGCTGTGGACGCTGCTGGCCAGCGGCCGCTCGCCAGGCTTCGAGATCAACGACGCCGGCTTCGCCGGCCGCGCGGACG
>NZ_DASURI010000904.1:0-2982 GCF_036280135.1 Longimicrobium sp. | reverse complement strand
GGCGCTCCCTCAGGATGACGCTCGCTGGGCTCCGTTGAAAGGCAGGTTCAGCAACACCCTCTCAGGAAATCAACACCGACGTGCAGTGCTTATGCGGATCCATCAAGGCTCATCCGCATCGACGGTGCTCACGGGCAGCGCCAGTTGGTCCGCAGCAGCGACTGCACGGCCTCGTCGCGCGTGGCGGGCTGGGGAAAGCCGTTGGGAAAGTCGCGCGAGCCGTGGCTTCCGGGCGCAAAGTCGCCGTCCGCGACGTCGGCGCGTCCCCTGACTACGCGCAGGCTCGCGCCCGTGAACGTCACGCCGCCCGGATCGCGCGCGAAGCGCATCACTACCGACGTGGCTCCGGCGCCGCACCGGCAGCCAACGTTCTCTCGCGCGCCGATGATCGTGAAGCCATCCGCCGGAACGGGATGGCGCAGGCGCACGTAGATCCCGCGGTCCACGTCCTCGTCCAGCCAGCCGAAGTCGCCCTCCACGCGCGTCCCCGGCCGCAGCGTTCCGCCGGTCCATCCGTCGCGGAGAAACGGCGCCCGTCCGTCCGGTCCGGTAAAGTGCGTCAGGTGCGTGCGCTCGCGCGTGTCGCCACAGGCCTCGCACGGCATGGGCGCGGTGACGAACGTGAAGCCGTCCGTGGCGTTTCGCGCGGCCTCCAGCTTCTGGAAGTGCGCGGTCAGCGCGGCGTGCAGGCGGGCGGCGCGCACGTCCGGCGGCGACGCGGCGAGCTCCCGCAGCCCTTGCTCGAACGCCTCCAGGTTTCCGCGCCACGGCACCACCTGCTCGCCATCGGCCGCGTCCACGTCCAGCGCGCGCGGATCGGCCAGCGCGTGGTACAGGCCCACGTGCACCAGCGTGGCCGTGCCCGCATCCGCCCCGTCCGGCCTGAGGCGAAAGCGCAGCACCTCCGCCAGCGGCGTTCCGCACGCGCAGGGATACATCCCGTCGATGTCCGGCAGCAGGTGCAGGATCTCGGGCGTTCGCGGCGTGCGGATGCGGATCCAGCTGCCGCTCCACGGCTCGCGCAGCAGGTCGTCCGGCGTGAATTGCAGCGGCTGCGGCTCGCCCGCGCGAAACCAGCGGGGCGGCAGGTCGAAGTGCGGCTCGAAGAACGTCGTCTGCCCGCCCAGCCAGTGCCAGTCGCCGCAGACGGGGCACGGCGCCGTGCCGGAGTACGTGTCGTACGCGCCCATGATGGTGGCGATGGAAGAGGATGCGATCCCGCGCGATCGGCGCGCAAAGCTAACGGAAACTCGCGACGCAACGGAAGCCGCGCACCCGTTTGGGCACGCGGCTTCGCTCCAGGGGAATCCAGCATCAACTGCTCCTCACGCGGAGCCGCGGAGCCGCGGAGGCACTTCATCTCCGCGACGAAGTACTCTGCGTCCTCCGCGGCTCTGCGTGAAAAGAATCCGTTGCGGTCAGCCGGGCACGAGCGGCGCTAGTTCAGCGGGTCGTTGTGGTCCGGCGTGATCCGGACGGCATCGGCGATGATGGTGCCCGTCGTGCCGGACTTCTTCTGGATCTGCAGCGTGTACGTGCCCGCCGTGAGCGACGCGTCGCCCAGGAACAGCCAGCGCAGCCCCTGCGTCTGGTTCCACTCCCACGTCCGGATGGGCACGCTGGTGCCGGTGATCCCGGCCGGCGTTCCCGCGTACAGCTTGTAGACGGCCGTGCCCTGCGTCACCCCGCTCTTCTGGAAGGCCCACGCATAGACGTTGTACGCCGTGTCGGCGGGCACGTCGAACGTGTACCACCCCTTGTCGGACGTGGACGTGGTGTAGTAGTGGCGGTTGTCGTAGTCCGGGTTCGCGGCGCCCGAGCTGTACGACCAGGGATCGTTGCGGGTGAACGCGGGCTCTTCTTCGTCCAGGATGAAGCCGCGCTCCGAGCCCCAGTAGCCGGACTGGGAGTGGTAGGTGGCGAAGGTCGTGTAGGGACGGTCGCAGACCGGGGTGCCCGTGGAGGGGTAGATGGAGTCCAGCGCGCGGTTGTCGCAGCTGGAAAGCGAGTCGCGCTGGCCGATGCGCCGGCTGGCGTCCACTCCCTCGAACGACAGCCACAGGTCCACCTTGGCCCCGATGAAGCCCGGCTCCGGGTCGTAGTGCATGATGGAGAGCAGGTCGTACGCCGTGCCCGCGTACGTGGAGCTGGTGCACCGCCGGGTCCAGCCGCCGTCCGCCGCCAGCGTGTCGGTGATCTCGATGTAGTCGTCCCGGTCGCAGCGCTTTTGCTCGTGGTGGAACCCCAGCGCGTGCATGATCTCGTGCGACGAGGTGCCCGCCCCGCACCCGTTGATGTTGACGTTGGTGGGGCTGTTCAGGTCGCGGCCCACCTCGGCGCGGCAGCTGCCGCTGGTGTTGTTGTCGTCCAGGATGAGGATGTGGGGCATGGTCGTGTCGGTCGCCACCACGAACGTGATCCCGTCGATCCGCCGGTTGATGCGCTCCATGGCCGCGAGGGCGTTGGCCTGCGTGGTGGAGGTGGTGTTGTACTTGAACCGGTAGGGCACCACGCCCGTGGGCCAATACTTGTTCGTGTCGGTGATGGCGATGGACAGGCGGCTGTTCGCGTCGGGCCCGGCCGCGAGCGCCGCCTCGGGGGTGCGGGGCACGTCGGCGGCCAGGCCGATGACGACGTCGCCCTCCACCACCGCGTCCCCGCGGACGTCCTCGAAGAGGATTTGCTCGGGCCGCCCGTTCGCCCCGATCACGTATCCCACCTGGTACCTGCCCCCGGTCGCGCCGTCCGGCGCGCGGGGACCGGCGGGCGACGTGGGCTCGTCGGCGCACGCGGCGGCCAGCACCAGCAGCGCGCCGGCCGCGATTCGCTGAACCCCCTTGAGGGTCCGGCCCTGAATCCTGTGTTTCTCCTGCATGGAATGCCTCCAGTGGATCGGTTCTTGCCGCGGGAGCTCTTGCCCGCGGCGACGATGGATGCAGCGGCGTACTTCACCGGGTGGTCACGCCGGCCGCCAAAGGTGTT
>NZ_DASURI010000903.1:0-3614 GCF_036280135.1 Longimicrobium sp. | reverse complement strand
GGCGCGGAAGAGATGTACGGCCTGGCGCGCATGTACCAGATGGCCGCCGACCGCGACGACGAGAACATGCAGGTCTTCCGCGACCTGGGACAGGCGCGGCGCTGGCTGGGCATCGACGCCCTGGACGAGCCCGCGCCCGCGGCGGATCCCGAGACGCGGCCCCCGCGCGTCCCGTCCGCCCGCACCTGACGCGCATCCCACCAGCGGTCAGGAAACGGCGAACCGCATTTTCACGCAGAGGGAGCAGGGGCAGCAGAGGGTTCCACCGCGAGGGACGGATTCCGGCGGATCGCGGACCGCGGATGGGCGGATTTTCCGCGTGGTGTCTGGATTTTTGACCATCAAGCCCCGTCCAGGGGACTCCGATACTGATACGGAAGCTTGCATCAGCGCGCTGGCGCACGGTCACCGGCGCGTCCACCCGTATCCGTCCCCTCCATGCCATCACACCCCCGCGGACTCCTGTGCGTCGCCCTGGCGGCGCTCGCGGCCGCCTGCGCCGACGGCGGCCCGTCCGAGACCTCCCTGACCCCCGTGGACGGCGCGCCGGAGCGCTACATAGTCGTCCTCAAGGCCGACGGCCATCCCGGCCCCTCGTCCAGCGTGACGCGCGCGGGCGACGACGACGCGTCGGCGCCGGGCGAGCCGTTCGCCCTGCGCTTCGCGACGGAGCGGGGCGTGCGCGAGGCCCGCGCCTTCTCCGCCGTGCTCGACGGCTTCGCGGCCCCGCTGGCGCCCGCCCAGGTGGCGGCCCTGCGCGCGGACCCCCGCGTGGCGTACGTGGAGCCCGACGGGCCCATCCACGCCTACCAGTCCGCCACCCAGACGAGCGCCCCGTGGGGGCTGGACCGCATCGACCAGGCGGCGCTCCCCCTGGGCGGCACCTACACCTATCCCAGCACGGCCGCCCTCGTGCGCGTGTACGTGCTGGACACGGGCATCCGCCTGACCCACACGCAGTTCGGCGGGCGCGCCACGGCCGGCTACGACGCCGTGAGCCCCGGCGGATCGGCCAGCGACTGCCACGGGCACGGCACCCACGTGGCCGGCACCGTCGGCGGCTCCACGTACGGCGTGGCCAAGGGCGTGCGCCTCATCGCCGTGCGCGTGCTGGGGTGCGACGGCGGCGGCAGCACGTCGTACGCCATCGCCGGGCTGGACTACGTGGTCCAGCAAAAGGCGGCGAACCCCACCGTGGCCATGGTGGTCAACATGAGCCTGGGCGGCGGCGCCAGCACGGCCATGGACGACGCCGTGCGCCGCGCCGTGGCCGCCGGCGTGACGGTGGTGGTCGCCGCCGGCAACGACGCCACCAACGCCTGCAACCAGTCGCCCGCGCGGGTGCCGGAGGCCATTACCGTGGCCGCGTCGGACGCCACGGACGGACAGGCGTCGTTCAGCAACTACGGCACGTGCGTGGACCTGTACGCGCCGGGCGTGAGCATCGCCTCGGCGTCGTTCTCCGGCGACGCGGCCATCGTGGGGATGAGCGGCACGTCCATGGCCTCGCCGCACGTGGCGGGCGCCGCGGCGCTGTACCTGGCCCGCTACCCCGACGCCACGCCGGCCGCCGTGGCCACGGCCCTCACGGGGGGCGCGGCCGCCAGCCGCATCCGCAACCCCGGCACGGGCACGCCCAACAAGCTGCTGCAGGTGGGCTTCATCCCCGCGGGCGCGGCGGATGAGCGGCCGGACGCCGCCTTCACGCAGACGTGCTCGGTGCTCACCTGCGTGTTCGACGCGTCCACGTCCACGGACGACCACTCCATCGCCTCGTACGCCTGGGCCTGGGGTGACGGGCTCACGGGCACGGGCGTCCGCGCGACGAAAACCTTCGCCCGCAGCGGCACTTACCGCGTGCGGCTGACGGTGCGCGACGGCGCGGCGCAGACGGACACCGCCTCGGCCGCCGTCGTGCTGACCAACGCGGCGCCCGTGGCCCGCTTTACCAGCACCTGCGTCAAGACGACGTGCACCCTGAACGCCACCTCGTCCACGGACGACGTGAAGGTGCTGGCGTGGACCTGGGCCTTCGGCGACCGCACGGTCGGGACGGGGGGAACGGTGACGCACGCGTATCCGGCCCCCGGCACCTATCCCGTGTCGCTCGTGGTCCGCGACGGCGAGGGCGCGGTGGACACAGCGCAGTCGAACCTGGTGATCCCCGACGCGCCGCCCGTGGCCCGCGTGGCCGCCACCTGCGTGCGCCGCGAGTGCCGGTTCACGGCCACCACCTCCACCGACGACTACGGCGTAAAGGCGTGGAGGTGGGACTTTGGCGACGAGACCATGGGCGCGGGCTCGGCCGTGTCGCACACCTATCCGCGCGACACCACCTACACGGCGCTGCTCACGGTGGCCGACGGGCCCGGGCAGACGGACACGGCCGCCGTGCGCGTGACCGTGCGCGACCTGGTGCCTACGCCCGTCATCACGGCCAGCTGCGTGCGCCGCACCTGCAGCTTCAGCAGCGGCAGCTCGCGCGACGACGGCGGCATCGCGTCGTACGCGTGGACGTTCGGCGACGGGGGGACCAGCACGCTGGCGGGCCTCACGCGCACGTACGCGGCCAACGGGCCGTTCACCGTCACGCTCACGGTGCGCGACCGCGCCGGGCAGAGCGCCACGGCCACGACGACCGTCGCGGCGCTGGACCGCGCGCCCGTGGCCCGCGCCACCGCCACCTGTCGGGTGCGCGCCTGCACCTTCGTGGGCACCACCTCCACCGACGACGGCCCGGGTATCACCTACAGCTGGTCGGTGGACGGGGCGACGATCGCGGGCCCGACCGCCTCGCGCACCTTCGCGGCGGACGGCACGTACACGGCCACGCTCACGGTCCGCGACGCCGTGGGGCAGACGGCGACGGCCACCGCGACGGTGACGGTGGTGGACCGGGCGCCGGTGCCGGCGTTCACGCTCACCTGCACCCGGCTGGTGTGCTCGGTGGACAGCCGCGCCAGCACGGACGACGCGGGTATCTCGTCCCGCTCGTTCAACTGGGGCGACGGCACGGCGGCGTCCACGTTTGCCTACGGCACGCACACGTTCTCCGCGCCCGGCACGTACACCATCACCCTCACCGTCCGCGACGCCAACGGCGGGACCGCGACGCTCGCGAAGACCGTGACGGTGAAGGCGATCTGATCCGGGGTGGATTTGCGGTCAGGAACTCCGGAAGGAGTTCAGTCGAACAAGAGAGGGCACCCAGCCGGGTGCCCTCTCTTGATTATGGGCGGAGCAGCGGCGCCCAAGCGCCTTGGTGGTAAAGTTCACAATCGAAGTGGCGAAGGAATCGCTCCCCCGACCCGAAAGTGAGCTTTATGCCTGCAAAGTAATTCAGAGGATCCTCCGCATACGCTGCTATCTTCCTTCTATCGAAGGCGTGTGCCTCTGCCCTCCAACTCCTCTTCTTGGCCTCTATGATCAAAAGATTGTGGTCATTCGAGTCCCTCTTGTGAACGATGACATCCGGATGCGTACTGACCCGCTTTCGTACTTCCGGGTCTTCCGGAAGTGGCAGATGAACCCGCTTAGGGTCATGATAATTTCTATTGTATTCGCAGTCGACATCCCAACCGGAGAAGAAGGGGATCAAGTAGATTCCGAGTCTA
>NZ_DASURI010000902.1:0-4963 GCF_036280135.1 Longimicrobium sp. | reverse complement strand
GATCTTGTGTGCGCGACTCGGAGGCGGGTTCCGTGCATGAGGGCCGCCTCCGAGGCTCGCCGGCAAGATCCTTCGTCGCCGCCATGGCCCACACACGGGTCGAGTCTGCGCGGCGGCTCCTCAGGATGACGCTCGCGGGGTGATGGAGACGATCACCGCTTGGCAAAGCGCCTCGATGTCCAACGTTTGCACGAATCCCCTGGCCCGTCCCGCGTGATCTGCGCGCCGGGTGGCGCAGGGCGTGCATCCGCACCGGCCTCCGTTTTCTCGTATCTCCAACGGAGGGTGAGGGATGAGTGACAGCAACCTGGGCGGCGGGCTGGCGGGCGGTGCGGGCAGCGGGCTGGGCTCCACGGGGGGCGGCCTGAGCGGCGCCGGCGGATCCACGGGCGGGGACGAGCTGCGCGGCGTGGGCCAGGTGGGCTCCACGGGCGAGGGCTTCACGGAGAGCGGAACCTTCACCACGGGCGACGACTTCGACGCGCACGACGTCGTCTACCAGCGGCACTACGCCACCGTGACGCCGGAGCACACCACGCCCACCGTCACCACGTACGACGAGGCGCGCACGGGCTACGCGGCGGGGCACCGCGCGGCGGCCAACCCCGTGTACGCCAACCGCGAGTACGAGGAGGTGGAGGTCGAGCTGGAGCGCGAGCAGCCGGGCCGCCTGAGCGCCATGCGCGGCTACGCGCGTCACGCGTTCGAGTGGAAGCGGGTGCTGGGCGCGCTGGCGCTGGCGGGCGGCGCGTACTGGGTGGGCCGCAAGCTCTTCGAGGCCGTGCAGGAGATGGGCACGGACGAGGAGCAGGACTGCCGCACGTACTACGAGTCGCACCCGGCGCGGGCCAGCGTGCCGTACGACCAGGCGCGGACGGTGTACGTGGTGGGCTACGTGGCCGCGCGCAACCCGGAGTACGCCGGGCGCAGCTACGACGAGGTCGAGCCCAGCCTGCGCACCGGCTTCACGGGCTCGCGCGCGGGCAGCTACGACAGCCTGCGCGACTTTGGCCGGCGCGGCTACGAGCGTGGCACGTCCCGCGCGGGCACGACGGGGATGGGCAGCAGCGGCACCACCGGCGGGCTGGGGACGTCCGGGACAACCGGCATCTGACCGGGACGCGCGCCGGGACGGGCCCACGACGTGGGCCCGTCCCGGAGGTTGGGTGGATGATGGACGGGCGGACGCGGATCAGCTGAGCCAGAGCAGCCCGGCCAGGGCCGCCACCGCGCCGACGGCGTACGTCTCGGCGATCACCCAGCGGGGGATGCCGGTGCGTTCGCGGGTGCCGCGGGCGTACGACACGGCGAGCATCACGCACAGGACGGCGGTCGCGGCCAGGATGCCCAGCCCGATCCACTGGATGAGCTGGTTGGTGGCGTGCACGGCCATCCGCGCCGCGGCGGCGGGGTAGCCGGTCTGCGCCCGTCCCTCGTCGGCCAGGCTGCCCAGCAGCCACCGCAGCAGGGCGGGGACGGCGATGGCGGCGACCGTGAAGGCCAGGGTCCAGCCGGCCTGCTCAAAGGGGGTCGCCGCGCGGTATGCGTTGATCGAACGGCGGATGGGCATGATTCTCTCCCGTGGTGAAGCGCCAGCGTGCTGCGCGGCGTCGTGCCGCACTACCACGATAGATCCGCGGAAGACCCGCGGCAGTCGGGCGCGTTACCGGCAGATGTCGGGAGCACCCCGCGACACGTGTAGGAAGAACCGCCGTTGCCCGCTATTCCCTATTCTCTGTTCCCTATTCCCTGCAGTCCAGGATGTCTCGCGCGTTCGTAAAGGAAGACGACGGCTTCGTCCCGCCGGGCAGCTTTGGCCTGCCGCCGCGCGACGATCCGCGCTTTGACGCGGCGGCCGCCCGTGCGCTCATCGAGGCGGCGCGCGACGGCAACACGCCCAGCGCCGAGTCCGCGACCGGCTACCGCTGGGGCGAGCCGCGGCTGCACCGCCACGTGCGCAAGCTGCTCGCGGCCGCCGAGGCGCTTCCCGAGGCCGAGCAGGACCTTCGCTACATCCGCGTCGCGCGTCGTTTCCTGGGCTGAACGCGCCTCCGCGATTCCATCGATTCCGAACGGGACGGTTCAGGTGACGGGTTCGGGATGATGGGGTGCACGCCGGTGGCCGTGTTGGAGCGGTGTACCCGAAGGGGCTTCCCTAATCTGACTACTTTGTGAATCTTGTTGCCGCGCCGATACGCAACGCGGCCGGAGCGATGCATCTGGTCGCTGACTCCACCCCGGTTGATTTCCTGAGGGCCCTCGCGGATCTCGCCCGTGCATGATGCCCGCGGGCCCGAAGGATCTCGCCGGCCCGCGCACGAGCTCGGCGATGCGGACGGATGCCGGCCGGGCACCTTCTCCGCGTCGGACGAGCGTCGAGTGCGGGACGGGAGATCCTTCGGTCGGCGCCATGGTTCGAGAGCGGCCGAGGACCGCGCGGCGCCTCCCTCAGGAAATCAATTGATTTCCCAGAGTGAAGCAGTTCTCCCCTCTCCGCGAGGAACGAGCGGGGAGGGGCCGGGGGAGGGGCAGCCCGCTGCCGGCGAGGGCCGTCCGCCCGGGCTGAACCTCCAGCCCGCCTGTGCACGGATCCGGCTCACGAGCACGGAACCGTACGAATATCAACCTCCCCCAGGGGTTATTGGGGGAGGTGCGAGCCTAGGCGAGCGGAGGGGGCGCCGCTGGAACCCGCCCATCCGCTCCGAACTGAGTGTTACACATCCACCGTCCATCGCCGAAACCCAACGATGCCTTATCTCCGCGACGTGCTCCGCGACTTTGGCGACGGCGCCATGGACCTGGTGTTCGCGCCGGTCTGCGTGTCGTGCAGCAACCCCATCCCCACCACGGAAAAGGACCGCATCGTCTGCCGCCTGTGCTGGGTAAAGTGCCGCACCCTGCCGCACCCGCGCTGCGAGCGCTGCTGGGGGCCCGTGCCGCCGGGCCAGGACCCGCGCCCCAAGTGCCGCACCTGCGGCGACTGGCCGCAGGCCGTGCGGGCCATCCGCAGCGCGTTCCTCATGGGCAACGAGGTCAAGGCCATCGTGCACGCCCTCAAGTACCGCGGCTGGGAGGGCTCGGCGGAGCCCATGGCGCAGCGCATGGCCGAGATGGCGTTTCCGCAGGACGTGGAGGACGAGGCGCGCATGGTGGTGCCCGTGCCCACCAGCAAGGCGCGGCTGCGCGAGCGCGGCTACAACCAGGCGGCGCTCCTGGCGTCCGCTTTTGCCCGCCGCACCGATCGAACGACCGTTCCCGACCTGCTCGCGCGCACGCGTTCCACCAGGACGCAAACGGCCTTGCATCCAGACGAGCGCAGGGCTAACGTGGCGCGCGCTTTTTCCGTTCCCGACGGCCGCGCCCCGGAGCTCCAGGGCGAGCACGTGATCCTGGTGGACGACGTGTGGACGACGGGTGCCACGGCGCTTGCATGTGCGCAAACGCTGCTGGACGCGGGAGCGCGGGTGGTGAGCGTGGCGACCTTTGCCCGCGTGATTCCGGAGCTGGAGCGCTGAGCCGGCACGTCCGTCTTGGCGCTCGTCATCCTTTTACTACGAGCTGACCGAGAGACCATGCCCATTCGCGTCGCCATCAACGGGTTCGGCCGCATTGGCCGGAACGTCCTGCGCGCGGCCAAGAAGGCCGGTGCCACCGACATCGACTTCGTGGCCGTCAACGACCTCACCGACACGAAGACGCTGGCCCACCTGCTCAAGTACGACTCCGTGCACGGCACGTACGGCGGCACCGTCGAAGCCCGCGAGAACAGCCTGGTGGTGGACGGCGACGAGGTGCGCGTGTTCGCCGAGAAGGACCCCGCCGCGCTTCCCTGGGGCGACCTGGGCGTGGACATCGTCATCGAGAGCACCGGCCGCTTCACCAAGAAGGCCGACGCCGAGAAGCACATCCAGGGCGGCGCGAAGAAGGTCATCATCAGCGCGCCGGCCAAGGACGAGGACATCACCATCGTCCTGGGCGTGAACGAGGAAAAGTACGACGCGGCCAGCCACCACGTGGTGAGCAACGCCAGCTGCACCACCAACTGCCTGGCCCCCGTCGTCAAGGTGCTGCTGGACGAGTTCGGCTTCAAGCGCGGCCTGATGACCACCGTCCACGCGTACACCAACGACCAGAACATCCTGGACCTGCCCCACAAGGACCTGCGCCGCGCCCGCGCGGCCGGCATGTCCATCATCCCCACCTCCACGGGCGCGGCCAAGGCCACGTCGCTCGTGATCCCCGAGGTCAAGGGCAAGATCGACGGCACGGCGTTCCGCGTGCCCACGCCCGACGTGTCGGTGGTGGACCTCACGGCGGAGCTGGAAAAGGAGGTGACGGCGCAGCAGGTGAACGATGCGCTCCGCGCCGCCTCCGAGGGCCGCATGAAGGGCATCCTGGGCTACGAGGAGACGGAGCTGGTCTCCATCGACTACACGGGCAACCCGCACTCGTCCATCGTGGACGCGCCCAGCACCAACGTCGTGGCCGGCATGGTCAAGGTGGTGGCCTGGTACGACAACGAGTGGGGCTACAGCAACCGCATCCTCGATCTGATCGCGCACGTGGCCGCGGTGCGCAGCAAGTCTCTTCAACCTGCATGATCACCATCAGAACGCTCGATCGCCTGCCGCTCACGCGCGGTTCCCGAGTCTTCTACCGCGTCGACTACAACGTGCCGCTCGAAGGTGCGGAGATCAGCGACGCGACGCGCATCGAGGAGACGCTGCCGACGCTGCGCATCCTGCGCGAGAAGGGCGCTGCCGTGGTCATCGCCTCGCATCTCGGGCGTCCGAAAGGGGAGCGCAAGGAGAAATACTCGCTCCGGCCGGTGCGCGAGAAGCTCGCCGAGCTTCTCGGTGCCGAGGTCCAGTGGGCCGATGACTGTGTCGGGCCGGAAGCGGAGGCGAAGGCCGCGGCGCTCAGGCCCGGCGAGGTCCTGCTCGTGGAGAACCTGCGCTTCCAC
>NZ_DASURI010000901.1:0-2648 GCF_036280135.1 Longimicrobium sp. | reverse complement strand
CGCCGTCTTTGACCCGGCGCAGGTGCAGGAGGCCATCCAGACGCAGATGGGAAGCCTGATGGGCTCGTCGGGCGCGCAGGAGATCGGCACCATCCTCAACCAGGCGGAGCGGCCGGGCGGGCGCGGCATCAAGGCCGTGCTGGGCGTGGGCGCGCTCATCCTGGGCGCCACGGGCGCGTTCCTGCAGCTGCAGGGCGCGCTGAACCGCGCGTGGGAGGTGGAGCCGGACCCCAACGCGGGCGGGATCAAGAACTTCGTCTTCAAGCGCCTGCTTTCGCTGGGGATGATCCTGGGCGTCGCGTTCCTGCTGCTGGTGTCGCTGGCCCTGAGCGCCATGGTGTCGGCCATGGGCGGGTTCGCGGGGCGGCTCATCCCCGGCCTGTCGGAGCCCATCCTGTTCCTGTTCGACACGCTCATCACCTTCGTGGTGATCACGGGGCTGTTCGGCGCCATCTTCAAGGTGCTGCCGGACGCGCGCATCGCCTGGAAGGACGTGTGGGTGGGCGCGGTGGCCACGGCCGTGCTCTTTACCATCGGCAAGTTCGGCCTGGGCTTTTACCTGGGCCGCAGCAACCCGGGCGAGGCGTTTGGCGCGGCGGGGTCGCTGGCCCTGGTGCTGGTGTGGATCTACTACTCGTCCATGATCGTGCTCTTTGGCGCGGAGTTCACGCAGCAGTGGGCCGTGAACCGCGGCAGCGGCATCGAGCCGGAAGAGGGCGCGCGCCTCATGGCCGACGAGGTGGGCGATCCCAAGAAGGGCGGAGCCGCCGCGGGGTCCAATCGCAAGGGCAAGTCCGGCAAGAAGGGCGGGTCCGCGCATCACGACCACACGCTCACGCCCAAGGAGGAGAAGGAGGTGGCCGACGCCGCGGCCCAGGCCGCCGCGCGCGCCCAGGCGGCCGCCACGCGCGGCACCGCCGAGCCCGATCCGCCCACCCGCGGCACCGGCGCGTAGCGGACGATCGCGCGGGCAGACGGTTGAAGGCGATGGCGGGTGGATGGATTCCGAACGGAGCCATCCACCCGCTTCTCGTTTCGTCAGCTTCGCCGGCTGATCAGCACGGCGACCGGGGCTCCGTCGCGAACGACGGTGTAGCCGGCCGTGCCCGCCAGGTCGGCCCAGGTCTCCGGCGGGCTCTCGAACGCCCACAGCTCGTCGCCGTCCGCCATCTCCGCGACGAAGCGCTCCCACTCCTCGCGCCATCGTGCGGAGGCGCCCCGCGCCCGTAGCCGCTCCCGTTCGGCCGGGTTCAGCCCTAGCGCATCCATCTCCGCCTCGTGGACGGCTTCCACGGTGGGCGTGGCGATTCGCGCTTTCAACCAGCTGGTCGGGATCATCCGCTGCTTTCTGGGGCTGATGAACCATCGATCGCGGAAGCCGGAGGATATCGCGGATGTGCGACAGACGGCAAGCGGACGCGGTGCATGCGAACTACACCCAGAAGCAAGCTGGGCGCGCAGATCCGGCTCTGAACGGCAACGGCAACTGCATTCTCACGCAGAGCCGCAGAGGGCGCAGAGTACCCCATTTCCGTGAGGAGACGGAGTACTTCGCGTTGTGGCCGGCCCTCGACCGGCGGGCTTTTCCCCCGAACTGCACTCTCACGCAGAGGGAGCAGGGGCAGCAGAGTACCCCATCTCGGCGCAGAAACGGGGGACTCCGCTGCCTTCCCTCCCTCTGCGTAAAATGCCGTGGGGCTCAGCAGATCGGGGCGCCGATCCGTCACGGGGGCGTACCGGATTGGGCGCCGCGCGGCGGAACGGCAACGTTCCTGCGTTGGAACACGCGAACCGCCCGATCTCGACCGATCGCTTCCATGGCCCAGCAACCCGCCGCACCCACACCGACCGCCCGCGCGGACGCATCGCCGCCGCGTGCCGCGCGCCCGTCCCGGCCCCACGCCCGGCGGGTGCGGCGCGTCCTTGCGGGGATCGGCGTGGTGCTCACGGCGCTCTTTCTCTACCTCTTTACCCTGCCGCGGGCCGGGCTGCCGGACGGCACGTTCACCGTGCACGGCGCCGTGGCCACGGGCGTGGCGGCCACGCGGTACCGCGCGGGCCCCATCCGCCGCGCGCTGCTGGGCGAGGGGTGGCGCGACGCGTGGTCCATGCCCATCCAGGTGCCCGTGCTTGACCCGGACACCTTCGCGGGCGGGCTGACGCCCCTCCGCACGGGATCCGGCAACCAGACGCGCAGCCTGCACCTGCGCGGCGCGGACGGCCGCGACTACGTCTTTCGGGTGACGGACAAGGACCAGGGCCGCGGCCTGTCCCCGCTCACGCGCGCCACGTGGGGCCGCGTGCGGCAGGACCAGGTGGGCGCGCTGCATCCCGCCGCCGCCATCGTCGCGGCGGGGCTGATGGACGCCACGGGGCTGCCGCACACGCGCCCACGGCTCGTCGCCATGCCGGACCACCCGCGGCTGGCGGGGCACCGCGCGGCGTTCGCGGGGCGGCTGGGGATCATCGAGGAGAACCCGCGCCACGGCTTCGCGGGGGCCGACCGCGTGGTGGACACGGAGGAGCTGGGCCCCGTGCACCCGGATTCCCTGCACGCGCGGCGGTACCTGGCGGCGCGGCTGATGGACGTGTATCTGGGCGACTGGGACCGTCACGAGGGCCAGTGGCGCTGGGGGCGGATGGACGAC
>NZ_DASURI010000900.1:0-3595 GCF_036280135.1 Longimicrobium sp. | reverse complement strand
CGTGTTGCAGCCGGGGACGCAGCCGGGCAGCGCCGTCACGAACGCCTGCTGGCCGTGCGCGTTCACCGTGCCCGTGGCATGTTCCGTCTCGCTGGTTGCGAACGAATTCACCTGCAGGTCCTCGATCGTGAGCTTGATCTTGTTCATCGGTACCTCCCCTGGAGAGATGTTGCGGACGCACTCCCGTCGGATGTGACGGGCGAAAATGTCTGGATTCTTCAATATGTGTCTTTAAATGATTATGCGCAACGCTGTCGTTTTGGTGCTTCGCCCTCGCGTCCGCTCAGCGGACCTGCCGATCCCGTCCGGTAAAACCACGAAGCACCGCCCCGCGAGGGGCGGCGCTTCGTCATCGTGACCTTCGGCTCGTCGCCGGCTACATGGTTACATCGAGCAGGGACTGGCGCCCGTCGACGTTCCACCCGTCGTCCGCACGCGCCAGGAGCAGGTCGTAGACCGCGCGTGAAACGGGCGTCAGAACGTACACGCGAATGCTCCACCGCCCGTCCCCCAGCATGCGCGCCCGGCCGAGCGATGCCACGGCCGTTCGCGCGTGCCGGTCCAGGCACTCCCTCCGGCGCGCGGAAAAATCCGGGTCGGCGGCGGCGGAGTCGGTCGGGATGCCGCCGATGTAGGCCGTGCAGGCCACGAACGCATCCATGTGCCCGTGCGGGATGCCGGCCCTGTCCAGCGTCCGCGCGCGGGCCTGCTCCACCCGCGCGTCTCGCGCGAAGTGGGGCATTGGCGCGGCGCCGGAATCCAGCGCCGGATCGAACGCGGTCCGGACGCTGTCCATCAACCGCGGATCGACGCGCACCTCCCAGCCCTCATCGGCGGCCACGTGCGTCGCGGCGGCTCCGAACACCTCGTCGTCCGCTCGGGGCTGCGGCGCGCCGGGAGCGATCAGACGCTGGCAGCCGGATGCGGCCGCAAGCCCGACGAGCAGGGTCATGGATCGCCAGTTCACGCCGAATCTCCTTGTCTTCTTTCTCTCTTCAACGCCCATCTCGCAAAGTACGTCGCATCGCACGGGATGGCATGCATTTAGCCCGTGCATCCGCCATCACGTGGTAGGGTCTTTACCAGGGATGCGCGATGCGAAGCTGGATTCTTGCCGGGGCGCTGGCGGTGGCCGCCGCCGGCTGCGGGGGCGACGAGCACCGGGGCTACGACGTCTCGGCGCAGGACGCGCCGGCGGCCGTGGCGCAGGCCGCCCGCCCTGCCCCGCCGCCGCCTCCGCGCCCCATGACGGCCGCGGACAGCGCCCGCGAGCGCACGCGCATCGACGCCCTGCGGCAGTCCGTCACGGCCGCGTTCGCCAAGGGGAGCCGGCTCAAGGCGCGCGAGGTGGCGGAGCTGCGGCTGGACAAGAACGCCATGCAGGTCGCGTCCGCCCAGCGGCTGGGGCTGCGCGTGTCGGGCGACGCCGAGACGCAGCGCCTGGTGCGCGAGGGCCGGCTGGTGGCCCTGGGCGACAGCACGGAGTTCTGGGTGCTGCGCAACATGGACCACTCCACGCCGTACGTCACGCCCGACACGCGCGCCAACCTGGTGGAGCTGGGGCGTCGCTTTCACGCGCGGCTGGACCAGCTGGGGCTGCCCCGCTACCGGATGAAGGTGACGTCGGCGCTGCGGACGGACGATACGCAGGCGGACCTGCGCCGCATCAACTCATACGCCTCGCAAACGCGCAGCGCGCACGAGTTCGGCACCACGGTGGACGTGTCGCACGAGCGCTTCGCCGTCCCCGCGCCGGGCGCGGATGCGAGCATGGCGTGGGCGCTGGAGGCGGAGATGCTGGAGGAGCTGGGAAAGGAGAACGCCCGCGTGCTGCAGGCCGAGCTGGGCCGCGCCCTGGCCGAGCTGCGCACGCAGGGCGCCGTGCACGTGATGATGGAGAACAAGCAGCCCGTCTACCACTTTACCCTCGCGCGCCCCTTCACCGCCCGCAGCGCGTCGCGGTAGTCGGAGCACGGCGGCGGCGCGGGGTCACGCCTCCCGCGCCTCAGCGCTTCCCTGGCGCGCAAGGCTTCGCCCCGCGGTGAGCGCGCCTCCCAAGCCCGCGGCCGCCCACGGCCCCGCAATGCGCTCCGGCGTGGAGTTGGGCAGGCTGCCCGGCCAGCGCGCTTCATACCACGCAAGCCCAATCAGCACCGCTACGCTCAGGATGTCGTGTATGCGCCAGCCCCGGGAGGGCGCGGGCATTGTCAGGGCGAGCAGCGCGTGCAGCAGCGCCAGCGCGAGCCACATCCCCACGAGGGTGAACCGGAGCGCGTCCGTCCGATCGATGGTCGGACGTGCGAAGAACGGGATCGCGAACGACACGATCAGCACGGCCGCGCAGAAGATCGGCCGCCAGTAGGATCTCAGCGTGTTGGTCATCATCGGCTCCAGGTTCGTCGGATCGTCCTGCGGACATCCGCGTCGTTCCACCTCCAGACGACGGATGGCGCGGCTCCGGGTTTCATCCATTCTCTTCCCGCCCCGGCAGGATGTGGTGCACGGGGCTGTCGGCCACGTCGGGGAGCAGGCCGCAGAGCGCGGCGTGCTCGGAGACGCTGAGGACGTCCACTCGATGAGGCCGGCCAGGTAGCCCTCCCACGCGATCGCCGCCTCGCGCGGCAGCGTGCCCCCGTACGCGCGCGCGTCTGCGCGGATGCGGTCGATGAGTTCGCGTACCATCGGCCGACGAGGCGTCTCGTGTTCCCGTTCAGCCGACGGGGTGTCGTGTGTCATGCTCGGCAGAAGATCAGGAACCAGCAGGAGCACGCTGCGGCGGCGCCAATCCATCGGAGTGCGGCGGCATCGATCACGTCACCCGCGCGGGTGAAAGGACTTGTGGGTCTGGCGCAGGAAGGTACGGTCCACGTGCGTGTAGATCTGCGTGGTGCTGATGTCGGCGTGGCCCAGCATCTCCTGCACGGCCACGAGGTCCGCGCCGCCCTCCAGCAGGTGCGTGGCGAACGAGTGCCGCAGCGTGTGTGGGCTCACGTGCTTCTCGATGCCGGCCGCCTCCACGTGCTGCTGCAGGATCTTCCACACGCCCATCCGCGTGAGCGGCCCGCCGCGGGCGTTGAGAAACACGCGGCCGTCCGACTTGCCGCGGTCCAGCCGCGGCCGCGTCTCGCGCAGGTAGATGGCCAGCGCGCCCACGGCCCGCCGCCCGATGGGCACCAGCCGCTCCTTGCCGCCCTTGCCGAAGACGCTGGCGAACTCCTCGTCCAGGTGCAGGTTGCGCAGACGCAGGTCCACGAGCTCGCTCACGCGCACGCCGCTGGCGTAGGCGAACTCCAGCATGGCGCGGTCACGCCAGGCCAGCGGTCGCGCCAGGTCCGGCGATTCCACCAGCCGGCCGATCTCGTCCACGGACAGCACGTCGGGCAGCTTCTTCCAGCCGCGCGGCGTCTCGATGCGCTCGCTGGGGTCCGCCACCACCAGGTTCTCGCCCAGAAGGAAGCGAAAGTACGTGCGGATGGCCGCCACGTTGCGCGCGATGGACGACGCCTCCAGCCCCAGGTCCTTGAGCAGCATCATGTACGCGCGCAGGTCCGCCGTCTTGACGTCTCGCGGTCCGGCGACGCCCTGGCTTTGCGCG
>NZ_DASURI010000899.1:0-8456 GCF_036280135.1 Longimicrobium sp. | reverse complement strand
GCGGGCGTAGCGCTCGGCGTCGTCCAGGTCGCCGGCCTCCATGGCGATCAGGAAGAGGCCGTGCAGGGCGGAGCCGCGGATGGTGAGCATCCCGTGGCGCCGGCCCGCGCGCATGGCCTGGGTGAAGTACCGGCGCGCGGCCCCCGGCATGTCGCGGCGGGCGTACAGGTTGCCCAGGTCCACGTACGCCTGCGCGTAGCTCGTCCAGTCCTTGGCCCGCCGCGCCAGGCCAATGCAGCGCCGCAGCCACGTCTCGGCGCGGGCGCCGCGCCCCCAGCGCAGGGCCAGGCTGCCCACCGTGTGCGCGGGGCCGGCCTCCTCGGGCGAGGCCAGGGCCGCCGCCTGGGCGTAGGCCAGCGCCGTGCCGAACGATCCCTGGTCCAGGGCCCAGCGCGACACCTCCAGGCAGACCAGGCTCACGATCTCGCCGTTGGTGGACCCGGGGCTGCCCACGAGGGCGGCAAGCATGGTGAGCGATACTTCCAGGCCAGGATCGGCCACGGACGACTTGATCTGCGCGAGGCGCTTTTGGGCCGCTTCTTCCGTGAACAGCCCCTCGCGCCGCTCGGGGTCGATGGAGGACCACAGGGTCACGTCGCGCAGGGAATTCCACAGCAGGAGCCCAAGGTCGCCCTTGAACTCCTCCAGGATCTGCGACGCCTCCAGCGTTTCGTCCGGTTCCCGCAGGATGGCGGGGGGAATGCACCAGCGTCGGGAAATGTTACGGCGCCTGCCACGCGGTCGGGTGGCGCTGCTTCGTGCAAGCCGTGCCTTCATGGCCGATGCTCCGTGGCGGAGGACCGCGCCGGCTCCGGGCGCGCCCCGCCCATGGGGAGGAGGGCAGCCGCGGGGGCGCTCCGTTCCTCCTGGGGTGGACGGTGTGGTGGGTCCGGGAGGTCCCGGACGGGCGAAAGGTGGCGCCAAGGGCCGGGACTTGCGGCGTCTCCTTTCTCCCAATAGTCTACTCCGTGGAACCCCACTATAACGTGGACAGAGTGGACGACCCTGGAAGGTAGTTTACTTCGTCTACTTAGTCAAGTCCCCCGATCCGCCGGCGTGCGGGCCCTCTTTCGGGCGCCGCGCCGGCCGACCCGCGATCCTCGTCCTGCCCTGCTCTCCGGAATGTATAATATGGCGCGAAAGTACGCGAGTGCCGCGATGGTCCTGGCGCTGGCGGCCGCCCTGGCGGCGTGCGACCGCGGGGGCGGCGGCAAGGTCTACATCGGCGTGGCGGGGCCGCTGGGCGCCGCCAACGGTGTGTCCATGAAGCGCGCGGCCGAGATGGCGGCGGCCGAGATCAACGCGGCCGGCGGCATCCGGGGTGACTCGGTGGAGCTCGTCTTCGGGGACGACGGGGCCGATCCGCAAAAGGCCATCCAGGTGGCCAGCACGCTCAAGGGCGACCCGCGGGTGGTGGCGGTCATTGGCCACGTGAACTCGTCGGCCAGCCTGCGCGCCGCCACCATCTACAACGCGGACGACGACGCCGGCTCGCCCGTGGTGCAGATCTCGCCGGCCAGCAGCGCGCCGGCCCTGCGGCAGGCGGGCCCGTGGACGTTCCGGGTGACGCCCACGGACCTGGAGTTCTCTCCGGCGCTGGCCAAGTACGCGCGGGGGCTCAACCTGCGCCGCGCGGCCGTGCTCTACGCCAACGACGACTACGGGCAGGGGGTGATGGCCACCTTCGAGCGCGCGTTTCGCGGTGGCGGCGGCGCGGTGGTGGCGGCGGACCCGTACATCCCCGCCGTGCTGGAGCGGGGAACGGAGCTGGACCCGTACCTGGTGCGCGCCATGGGCCGCGGCGCCGACGCGCTGATCATCGGCGGGCAGGCGACGGAGGGGGTGAAGATCATCCAGGCGGCGCGGCGGCTGGGCTACACGGGCCCCATCCTGGGCTCTGACGGCCTGACGGGCGCCAAGGACGCGGGCGCCGTGGCCGAGGGGGTGTTCGTGAGCTCCGCGTTCCTGCCCGACCGGCCCGACGCCACGGCGCAGCGCTTCGTGGAGGCGTACCGCAAGCGCTACCAGTCGCTGCCGGACCACCGCGGCGCCATGACGTACGACATCATGTACCTGCTGCGCGATGCCATCCGGGAGGCGGGGACGGACCGCCAGGCCATCCGGGACTACGTGGCGCGCATCGGCGCGGAGGGCGGGGTGCGGGCGTTCAACGGCGTCTCGGGCCCCATCCAGTTCGACACGGCCGGCGACGTGCGGGGCAAGCCCGTGACGGTGGGCGTGGTGCGCGGCGGGCAGCTGGTGACGGCCCGTCGCTAGGGAATAGGTGATAGGGAATAGGGAATAGCCTGCAACTGCTTTAACTGCGGACAGCCTGCGACTGCTTCGGCGGATGCGGGCTGTCGTGTTTTTGCGCTGAGAGGCAGCAGGAAATCCCTCCCGCGCTGGAAGCGTCATCCTGAGGAGCCGCCGCGCGGTCCGGACTTCTCGACAGGCCACGACGGCGACGAAGGATCTTGCCCGCAAAGCTCTGCCACTGCCCTCGTGCACGAAGTCCACCTTCGAGCTCCGCACGCAAGATCCTTCGGTCGCGCCAAAGTCCTGCGTGCATTCACGTCACGCGCGGCGCTCCCTCAGGATGACGCCCTCTGGGTTCCATCGAAGGGCAGGTCGGGCAACGCCCTCTGAATAGAAAGCCGCGGCGGGGCTCGTGCGGAGTAGCGTGCCCCGGGCGAGCGCCCCCTCCGGGCTCGCGGAGCTCGCCCACCTCCCCCAAGAAACCCTGGGGGAGGTTGAACTGCGGCGACTTTTATCCCGCAGGGTGCGCGTAGCGCCGAATACCTCAGTATGACGCTTCTTGGGTTCCAACGAGAGGCAGGTCGGGCAACGCCCTCTCAGATGACGCATCTGGAAATCAGAAAGCCCCGTCCCGATGACGCGTGTGCGTCGTCGAGACGGGGCTTCGGCATTCAGCCGTGGCGCGGATTAGTGCGAGCAGCCGCAGTCGCCGCCGCAGTTCTTGCCCTTGCCCGTGGTCGCGCGGGCGGAGAGGAGCGTGCGCCGGAACTTGTTCCCGACGAACAGCGCCGCCCCCAGCACGATCAGCGCGACGATCAGCATCTGCATGTCCATCCTCCAGCTCCCGCAGTTGCAGGCTATTCCCTATTCCCTATCACCTATTCCCTGCAGTTCAGCCCCAGCCCAGCAGCCGGCCTCCCTGGTACACGATCAGCGCGGAGACGTAGGCCAGTGCCAGCATCCACAGGAACTGGAACCCCGCCCAGCGTACCCCGGTCCATCCGCCGCCCGTCTCGCGCACCACCACGGCCGCCGTGCTCATGCACATCATGGCGAACACGTAGAACACCATCAGCCCCACGGCCACCAGCGGGGTGTACACCACGCGGCCGTCCGCGTGCGTCTCGGCCCGCAGCTGGTCGCGCAGGGTCACGGACTCCTCGTTGGCATCCGAGCCCACGCCGTAGATGGTGCCCATCGTGGCCACGAACACCTCGCGCGCAGCGAACGAGCTCAAAATGCCCACCCCGATCTTCCAGTCGTACCCCAGCGGACGCACCAGCGGCTCCACGGCGTGCCCCGCGCGGCCCAGCGCGCTGTGGGCCAGCTGCGCCTCCTGCGCCTGCTGCTCGTTCAGCCCCGCCGGCGCCTCGGTCCGCGGATACGTGGCCAGGGCCCACAGCAGAATGGAGAGCGCCAGGATGACCGTGCCCGCCTTCTTGAGGAACATGCTGGCGCGGTGGCCCACCGACAGCGCCAGGCTGCGCGGGCGCGGCAGGCGGTACGGCGGCAGCTCCATGATCATGGGCCGCGCCTGCCCCTTGAGCAGCGTGCGCTTGAAGAGGGACGCGACAACCAGCGCCGACACCGTGCCCAGCAGGTACATCCCCAGGAGCGTGAGCCCCTGCAGGTTGAAGACGCCCGCCACGGCGATGGGCGGGATGAAGGTGCCGATGAGCAGCGTGTAGATGGGGATGCGCGCCGAGCAGCTCATCAGCGGCAGCACCATGATGGTGGCCAGCCGGTCCTTGCGGCTCTCGATGGTGCGCGTGGCCATGATCCCCGGCACGGCGCAGGCGTAGCCGCTGAGCATGGGAATGAAGCTGCGCCCGTGCAGCCCCACGCTCCTCATGAAGCGGTCCATGATGAACGCGGCCCGCGCCATGTACCCCGTGTCCTCCAGGATGCCGATGAAGAGGAACAGGATGGTGATCTGCGGCAGGAACACCAGCACGGAGCCCACGCCCGCGATCACGCCGTCCACGACCAGGCTCTGCAGGTCGCCGGGAGGGATGGCACCGGCCACCGTCTGCCCCACGAGGCCGAACAGGCTCTCCACCCACCCGATGAGCGGCTCCGCCCAGGTAAAGATGGACTGGAAGACGAGCGCCATCAGGCCGATGAAGATCAGCGGGCCCCCCACGCGGTGCAGGACGACGGCGTCCACGCGGTCCGTGAACGTCCTGCCGCCGCCGCCCACGCGCCGGACGGTGCGGTCCACCACGTCGGCGATCCACCCGTAGCGCGCCTCGGCCTCCAGGCTCGTGGGCACCAGGCCGGCGGCCTCGACCTCCGTCCGGGCGGCGTCCACGGCGGGCTGCAGGCCCGGCACGTCGGCCAGGTGGCGGCCCACGTCGCGGACGGCCAGCAGGCGCAGGGCCTCCATGGCCGCGGCGGAGGGGTTGAAGCCGGCGTCCGTCAGCCGCTGCTCCACGGGGCGCAGCGCGGCGGCGGCCTCGGGCGGCAGGGTGAACTGGCGCTCGGGGCGGGGCAGGCCGGCGGCCTTGCGGACGGCGCTCTTGAGCACGTCCAGCCCCTGGCCGCGCGTGGCGACCGTGGCGACCACGGGAGCGCCCAGCTCCAGCGTGAGCTCCACGGCGTCCACGTGGATGCCGGCCGCCTCGGCCGCGTCCACCTGGTTCAGGGCCACGACGGTGGGCAGCCCCAGCTCCAGCACCTGCGAGGCCAGGAAGAGGTTGCGCTCCAGGTTGGCGGCATCCGCCACGACGATGGCCACGTCGGGGCGGTCGATGCCGGGCGCGTGGCCCGTGAGCACGGCCAGGGCGATCTCCTCGTCCGGCGACGCGGCGCTGAGCGAGTAGGTGCCCGGGAGGTCGATGATGGTGACGGCGCCGGCGTCGTCGCGGTAGCGGCCCTCGACGCGCTCCACGGTGACGCCGGAATAGTTGCCCACGCGCTGCCGCATGCCGGTCAGCGCGTTGAAGAGCGTGCTCTTGCCCGTGTTGGGATTGCCGATCAGCGCCACATGCAGCACACCCCCGCCGCGCGCATCTTCCGCGGGCGAGGGCGTGGCGGGCGCGGAGATCGTTCCGGCCGCGGCCTCTTGCATCCTACCTCTATTCGACTTCGATGTGCTCCGCCTCGGAGCGGCGGAGCGTGAGCATGAACCCGCGGACCTTCACCTCCAGCGGGTCGCCCAGGGGAGCCCGGCGCACCACCTCGACGGTGGTGCCGCGCATGAGCCCCATCTCCATGAGCCGGCGCGACGCCTCGGCGTCGCCGGCCACCTTGATCACCTTCCCGCGCTCGCCGGGGGAAAGCTGCGCGAGCGTCTTCACCCGGCCAGCGGCAGCACCTTGATGGCGCGCGCCAGGGCGTGGCCCAGGGCCAGGCGGCTGCCCTTGACCTCCAGCAGCATGCCGTTGCGCGAATCGATCACCTGCACGCAGGTGCCCTCGAAGAGCCCCATGCCGCGCAGGCGGTGGGCCTCGTCGTGGTCGCAGTCCATGCGCAGCACGGCCGCGCGGCACCCGGTGGCGCACGCCGCCAGCGGGCACTCGGCGCAGCGCGCGGGTGCTTCCTGGGGCTTCTTGCGGAACAGGCGGCTCAGCATGGTGCGGCGGAGCGTCGTCGGCTGCGGGTGAGAATCAGTTTCAACTGCGCTGGAAGATAGGCAGGGGCAGGCGGGCGGGCAAGTGCGGAGTGGAAAAAAGTGCGAGAGTGCGAGAGTGCGAGAGTGCGAGAGTGCGAGAGTAACTGCGTCCGGCGATCGGCCGGGGCTTGTCGACGGTTGTACGATCCTTCTCCCCTCTCCGCGAGGAACGAGCGGGGAGGGGCCGGGGGCGGGCTGCTGCCGGCGCGATCCGCCCACCACCACTGGATCCGCACTTCCGCACTTTCGCACTTTCGCACTTTCGCATTCGTCCCTTCTGCTACGGTTGACGCATCAGCGCGTCTTTGCGACATTCGTGCGCGGGAGAGACGTCTGTTCCGGCGATCCGCATCCGGAGTTCGTTTCTCCTGACACACCGCGTGCATGCCGCGCGACTCCCCATCCGCCGTACCTCAGCAATCCTCGTCTCCAATGAAATCCATGAAGTGGCTCGCCGCCGCCTGCATCGCGCTGGCCGCGTGCAGCGGCGACGGCACCGGGTCGGACAACAAGGCCGGTCCTCCCTCGGCCGTGGCGCGCCCCGCGGGCGACGCGCAGCAGGCGGCGGTGGGGACGGCCCTGCCCACGCCGCTCAAGGTCCGCGTGACGGACGCGGCGGGGAAGGCCACGCCCAACGTGTCCGTGGCCTGGGCCGTGACGGCGGGCGGCGGCGCTGTCACGCCCGGCTCGTCCGTGACGGACGCCAACGGCGAGGCGTCGGCCACGTGGACGCTGGGCACGCAGGCCGGCCCGCAGACCGCGACGGCCACGGTGGCGGGGCTGGCGCCGGCCACCTTCACGGCCACGGCGTCGGCCGGGGCGGCGGCGCAGATGACGGTGGTGAGCGGCGCGGACCAGCTGGCCATCGCGGGGAGCGAGCTCACGCGCAACCTCACCTTCAAGGTCACGGACCAGTACGGCAACCCGGTGGCCGGGCAGGCCGTCACGCTGAGCGTGAACGCGGCCCTGGCCAGCCTGACGGGCAACGGCACGGCGACGGCGGCGGACGGCACCGTCTCCACGCGCGTCACCGTGTTTCCCGCGGCGCCGCGGTCCACGCAGCTGCGGGTGACAGCCACGGCGGGCGCGGCCACCCGCGGGGTGGACTTCTACGTGCGCCGGCCCGTGCTGATCTACACGCGCTACTCGAACACGGGCGCGCGCATCCACGAGCTGGACCTGCTGTCGGAGACCACGCGTGCGCTCACGGGGGCGGACGAGCAGGCGTTCACGGGCGCGCTCTCGCCCGACGGCAGCATGCTGGCGTACTCGCGGTACAACCCGGGGACCACCTACAACGACCTGGTGGTGCTCACGCTCGCCACGGGCCAGCGGCGGGTGGTGTACGCCCCCGGCGACCGCGACGTGCTGCTGCCTTCGTTCGCGCCGGACAACGAGACGCTCGTCTTTACCTCGTACACGTACGACGCGGACGGGTCGATCGTGCAGTCGCGCGTGGGCACCTTCAACCTGCGCACGGCGGCGCTGCAGTCCAACCTGCTGGGCTCGGGCATCGTGGACATGGCCCAGTTCGGCCCGGACGGGCGCATGGTGTACGTGACCTGGGACGACGCGGCGGACCTGTTCATGCGCGAGACGTCGGGCGCCACGGCCCGCGTGCTCAACACGCCGGACGTCTACGACTTCGACCCGGCGTTCCTCTCCGCCTCGCGGCTGGTGCACACGTGCTTCCGCACCGCGGCGGACGCCTCGTACGACATCTGCAGCGTCAACACGAACGGCACGGACCCGCGCAGCAGCGTGGACCCGGAGTGGGAGGACTTTGACCCCACCGTGTCGTACGACCGGCTGAAGATCGCGTTCTCGTCGTTCCCGACGGACGGCGCGGGCGGCATCGACATCTACATGGGCCTGACGGCCGGCGGCGGCACGCTGGACGTGATCCCCGGCACAACGGACGACGAGGAGCTGGAGGCCCACTTTGGCCTGGTGGGCTGGAACCCCGCCCCCGGTGCCGCGGCGCTCTCGCGCCTGCCCGCGCCCGGCCCCGGCGGCGCCCGCCTGCCCGTCGCGGTGCGCAACCGCGTGATGGCGCGGCACCTGCCGCAGGGCATGCCGACGCTCCGCGGTCCGTCCGCGCGGACGCGCCGCCTGCAGCGCAGCGGCTTCTAAGCGACGATCCGCGTCTCCGCAAACCGCCCCGCCGGCCCCATGCCGGCGGGGCGGTTCCGCGTTCGGCGCGAGCCCTCGTCCCGAGATGAAGTTCTCCCTTCCCCCATGCCGTTTATGGGGGAAGGGTCGGGGATGGGGGGCGCTCCGCCCTGCCGCGATCCATCCTCCCATGCGCAAATCCCTCCTCCTCCTCCCCGTCCCCCGCTTGACCCGATTCGCGCCTGTGGTGTACGATGCGCACACCGCAACCGCATCGCACGAGGGGTTCACTCTCGCACTTTCGCACTCTCGCACTTTCGCACTCGCAGTTGTCGTCGGACCTTCGCCTGACCGGGACCCTCGCGTCGCAGTACTTCCGTTTCGCATGCGACCGGCAGCTTCGCTGGCACATGGTGCCCGTGGCGTTGCGCGGGGGCGATGTGCCCGCGCCCAACGACGACCCCGCCGCCGGCCC
>NZ_DASURI010000898.1:0-15334 GCF_036280135.1 Longimicrobium sp. | reverse complement strand
CTCGCTCCACGGCGCTGCCCGCGAGATGAAGTTCTCCCCCTCCCCCGCGGAGCGGGGGCAGGGGGCCGGGGGGTGGGGGCCCGCTCCCTTCCTCGATGCTTCGTCTCCGATGCGCCAAACGTATTGACCCGCAACGCGTTTCGCGCGAGTATTGATGCTTCTGTTCCCCGCCGGCCGTCCCCGCCCGACCGATCATCCCCAAGGAGCGCCATCATGTCCGACGCCGTCATTCCCGATCCCGTGCCGCAGCCCGTTCCGCCCGCGCAGGGGCCGCTGGGCCCACTCGCCCTCTCGCTCTCCGGCGGCGGCTACCGCGCGGCGGCGTTCCACCTGGGCAGCATGCGCTTCCTCTACAACGTGGACCTGCTCAAGGACGTGGTGGGGCTCAGCACCGTGTCCGGGGGCACCATCTGCGGCATGGCCTGGGTGGTGAGCGCCCTGGACGGCAAGCCGTTCAGCCAGTTCCACACGGAGTTCAGCAGCTACCTGCGGCAGACCAACGTCATCCAGCAGGCCCTGGACGGGCTTACGGGCCACCGCGACCACGGCAGCCACGCCTGGGCCAGCCTCATCCGCAGCGCCGCCGACGTGTACTCCCGCCCCGACCTGTTCGGCGACCGGCGCTTTGCCGAGGTGCTGGGGAGCGACACGCTGCAGCTGGAAGAAGCCATCTTCAACAGCACCGAGTTCCACACGGCGCTGGACTTTCGCTTTCGCCGCAGCAAGAACGAGCGGGCGCTGCTGGGCAACGTGAACTACCGCCTGCCCCGGGAGGTGGCGCAGCACATCCGCCTGGCCGACATCGTCGCGGCCAGCTCGTGCTTTCCCGGCGGGTTCGAGCCGTTCGTCTTTCCGCAGCACTTTCACTGGACGCAGCAGTACCCGCTGGACGCCGCCCTCAACGACCTGGGCGCCGACCTCCAGGGCGGGCTGCCGCTCATGGACGGCGGCATCTACGACAACCAGGGGATCGACAGCCTGCTGCTGGCGTTCAAGGACTCGTCGGCGTGCACGCTGCTCATCAGCGACGTGAGCGCGCAAAATTCGCGGATGTACGACGTTCCCGCCAACCCCACCAGCCGCGGGTGGATCACCCTGAACGGCGTGAGCTGGATGGGGTGGGGGCTCCTGGCCCTGGCCGTGGTGGCGGCGTTCGTGCTGGCGTGGCACGGCTTCGAGGCCGCGCGCGTGGGCGACTGGACGTGGGAGGACTACTTCCTGTACCTGGTGCCCGGAGCGCTCACCGCGGCCGTGGCGAGCGCGCTCGTGTGGGTGCGCCGCCGCCTGGCCGATGCCAACCGCATGCTGGAAAAGATGGCCGACACGCGCGCGTGGCCGTCGTTCCGCAAGCTCACCGTCCCCGAGTTCGTGCAGATGGTGACGCTGCGGCTCACGTCGTTGATGGCGCTCACGTCGAGCATCTTCATGTCGCGCGTGCGCGGACTGGTGTACGGCCGGGCGTACGCGGACCCGGCGTTCAAGGACCGCCGCGTGAGCAACCTCATCTACTCGCTCACGCAGAACGAGCCGGGACTGTGGACGCAGCACCCGTGGCTCAAGCCCAAGCCGCACCTCGTCTCGCTGGCGCAGGAGGCGGAGCAGATGCCCACCACCCTGTGGTTCACCGACGACAAGCAGTTCTACACGCTGGAGGGCGCCGGCGAGGCCACCACCTGCTACGTGCTCCTTCGCCACATCGTCAAGCACCGCGCCGGCCAGTACGAGACGGAGGGCCTGCCCCTGTACGACCTGTTCACGCGCCTGCGCAAGGAATGGGACGTCTTCCAGCGCGACGCCGTGCGCCTGCCGGTGGGCGAGGTGGCGGTGTCGGTAGTGTAAACGGAAGTGCGTGAGTACGGGAGTGCGGAAGAGGCCCGGCGCGGATGCCGGGCCCCTTCTCGTTAGGACAAGCTCCCAGCCTGAGCGACTGAAGTCGCCGCAACGACAGCGGAAAGCCTCGCAAACTGCGCGAGGCTTCAACTCCGCGAACCTCGCTCCGGTGCACATGGCGCCGGCCTCTCTGGGGCAGTCCGCGAAGGCGGACTTCGTGCCTTTCCAGCGGCGAATTCATTCGCTCCGGCTGGGGGGCGGCCCTTGCCAGATCAGATCCGAAACTGGCTCAACTCGCTCCGGCTGAGGGCTGACCTACCCGCGCGACGCTCGCCCGTACACCTCCAGCGTCCGTTCGGCCGTGGCGCGCCAGGTGAGATGCGCGACGGAGGCGGCGGCGCGGTCGCCCATTTCGCGGCGCACATCGGTATCGCGCATCACGCGGCGGAGGGCGGCGGCGAGCGCGGCGGGATCGCGCGGCGGCACCAGCACGCCGTTGTCACCGTCGCGGATGAGCATCGACGCGCAGCCCACGGGCGTCGCCACGACGGGCAGGCGCTGGCTCATGGCTTCCACGATCACCATCCCGAACCCCTCGTACGTGCTGCACGCCACCAGCATGTCGTGCGCGCGGTACTCGCGCATCACCGCGTCCTCCGGCGCGCGAGGGACCACGCGCACGTACGGCCGCGCCTCCGCGGGGAACGACGCCAGGACGACGTCCTCCGGCACGCCGGGACCCAGCACCGTCAGGCGCGGCGCGGCGCCGTCCGCGGCCAGCAGGCCCATGGCGCGGGCCAGGTACGGCGTGCCCTTCACGTTGTCCCACGATCCGCAGAACAGCACGCCCCCGCCCCGCGGCGCGTCGGGCGCCGGCGCGTCGGCCAGGAACCGCGCGGACACGCCGTGCGGCACCACGTGCACCCGCTCCGCCGACAGCCAGCCCGCGTGCACGGCAAAGTCCGCATCCCCCGGATTCAGCACGATCAGCGCGTCGGAGAGGCGCGCGGCGGCGGCCACCTGCGGAAGACGCACCCCGGGGTACCACAGCCGCCGCGTCCACGGCTTGTGGAGGAGGCCGTCCGCGGCGTCGCCCAAGGTGCGCGCGTAGTTCAGGTGCTCCAGCCCGTGCGACCGGCTGACGATGACCGGCTCGCGCGCGAAGCCCATCCGCCGCCGCGCCGCCAGCACCATCCCCTCCGCGCTGGCCACGTCCACCACGTCGTACGGGCCGCCCTCGCGAAAGGCGCGGCGAATGGCGCGTTCCGCCAGCCACGGCGACACCGTCTGCCGCACGCGCCAGTTGCGCGGCCGCGCGGCGATGTCCGGCTCCAGCAGCACGTCGCAGTCGTGGCCCAGCGCGGAGAATTCCTCCCGCAGCTTGTAGTACACCTTGGCCGAGCCCAGCCGCGGGTCCGCCGGGTAGTCGCCCACGAGCAGGATCCTCATCCCCCGCCCTCCTCCGCCAGCAGCCGCTCCACCGTGCGCTCCATGGCAAAGTGCTCGAGGTAGAACGCACGCGTCGCCTCCCGCAGCGGCACGTTCGGATCCGTTCCGACGAACGTAGTCGAAGGATCCTCGTAGACCTGCGCCGCGATTTCTCCGACGCGATGGGGCTCGTACACAGACGGATAGCCCGCGGCCGCCACGATCATGTCCATCCGCGTGAAGCGACCACGCGTCGTAACTGTGGGGACGCCGTTCGCCAAGCAGGCCATCAGGCTCGTGCGGCGGGTGTCGGCGCCATCTGGATAGGGCTGGAGGGCCACGTCCGCGGCCTGCAGGTGGAGGGACACGTCTTCGGCGGATTGGAAGCCGGGGGCGACCAGCGCGTCCGCGAAACGCGCCTCATCCGCCCGCAGCCGCGCGGCGAATTCCGCTCCGCCGCCGCCCAGCAGCAGGATGCGCGCGTCCGGGCGCCGTTCGATCAGCCTTCCAAGAGCCTCGATCAGCATCGGCGCGATCATCCCGCCATACGTGCCGAAGTGGACGAAGACCGGCCGACACCCGTCCTCCGAGATCTGCTTGCGGATGGAGGCCACGCGAGCGGGATCGTCCACGAACGGGATGGTGGACGGGATCGGCAGGGTGGTGATCGGCAGATTGGAAGGCGCGAGTGGGCGCAGCAGCCTTTCCCACGCGAAGGTGGAGACGTACGCCTGCGTGGATGCGCGGAGAAGGTCGCGCGCCATCCATCGATTGACGGCCGCGAGCAGGTTGCGCTGCGGGCGCTGCCATCCGAAGGGAAAGAACGGCTCGTGGAACATCACCCGCACGTCGTCGCCCGTCCGCCGCCTTGCAACAAGCCAGCGGCCGAGCGCGACGTTCATCCCGCGCATCCCCCACGCCTGCGGCGCGTACTGGACGAGCAGACGGCGCGGCGCCGAGAACCCGTCCAGCGCGCGGCCCAGCTCCGCGAACGCGTCCCGCCCGAAGCCGCGCATGGGATGGGCGGACGCGCGGCGGAGGGTGACGCCCGCCGCGTCCGGCGACCAGGCGTGCACCTCGCGGCCGGCATCCGCCAGCGCGTCCGCCAGCAGCCGCGTGTAGTCGCCGATGCCGCCGCGCGAAAGCTCGCCCGTCAGCAGGTGCCAGGCGGGCGCCGTCATGCCGCGCGCGCGCCGGACGCCGCGGCCGAAAGGAGCACGCGCTCCACGGCGTCCACGTGCCGGTCGAGCGTCATCCGCTCCGCCACCTCGCGCGCGCCCGTCCGCATCCGCGCCAGCACGTCCGGCGCGCGCGCGGCCCGGGCCAGCGCCGCCGCGAACTCGTCCGCGCTGGGCGGGTCGCCGGGGACGAGCCAGCCGTTGACGCCGTCCGTAAGCCAGTCGTCGATGCCGCCCACGTCGAACGCGACGGACGGCACGCCGAACACGCCCGCCTCCAGCCCCACAAGGCCGAACGGCTCCGGCCACACGCTGGGCACGGCCAGCACGGAGGCCCAGCGCAGCAGCTCCGCCCGTCCCGCGTCGTTCACCCAGCCGGTGAAGGTGGCGTCCACGCCCAGGCGCCCGGCCAGCCGCTCCCACGCGTCGCGCTGGGGCCCGTCGCCCGCCATCGTCAGCGGGATGGGCCGGCCGAGGGCGTCCGAGGCGTCCGCCACGGCGCGGATGAGCACGTCGCCGCCCTTGATGGCCGTCATCCGCCCCAGGAACAGCACGCGAAAGCGCCGGGGCGCGTCCGCCGGGGCGCCCGTGAGCGTGGGAAAGAGGGGGATGGCGTGCACGCGGTCGGCGGGGGCGCCGTTGCGCACGTACTCGTCGCGCATGTGGCGGCTGGCCGTGACGATGGCGGCGTACTCGTCGAAGAGGTCGTTCTGGTCGTTGGCCCAGCGCCAGCCGCCCAAGACGGCGCCGGGCCGCATCTGCCCGCACTTGCGGGACGCGTAGACGGGAAAGCACCCCGCGCCCAGCGGCTTGCCGCACAGCACCGGGCGCGGCCACGCGTGCGACTTGAGCCCGCTGACGCAGGTGCCGAAGTAGCCGTGCATCATCTTGACCACGGGCAGGCCGGCGTCGATCAGGTCGCCGTCCACCTCCAGCGGCCGCATGTTGTGGACGAACGCCACATCCGGCTTCCACGCGAGGGCCTCCGCCACGGCCGCCGCGCGCCCCCGCCCCGCCATCCCGAAGTGCGGCGCGTCCGCCGGGGCCGGCGACGGCCGGTCTGGGCGTACGGGGTCCAGGTGAAGGAACGCGACGGAGTGTCCGCGCGCGACGAGGGCCGGCATGACGGCGGCGAGGTAGTTCTGCACCCCGCCCGCGTCGCCGACCCCGTCGTTGGCGAAGAGGATGCGCACGCCGGGCGCTAGTCCGGGCAGTTGCTGCCGTCCGAGAACCGCTGCACCTCGGCGGCGGGGATCCGCAGGCGCTGGATGAGCACGGCGTTGTACTGCTCCGCGCGCCTGGCCGCCGTCTCGCGGTAGCGCGCGTGGGCCCGGTTGACGGTCATCCCGTCCGTGCCCGGGATGATGCGCGTGTCGTACCGGTTGATGATGCAGCGGTTGAGGACGGGCGGCACGTGCAGCGCGTTGAGCGAGTCGTTCACGGCCATCAGCCGCCGGTCGCCGCGCGCGAACTCCGCCTCGGCCATCCGCGCGGGGTCCTGGCTCATCCGCATGCGCTCCAGGTAGATGGCGGAGTGCGCCACGGCCAGCAGCAGCAGCAGCACCGTTAGCACGCCCACGGGGATGGGCGCGATGGCCTGGCTGCGGCGCGACAGCCGGCGCCACGCCCACACGAGCGCCACGATGGGGATGAGCGCCAGCAGGACGAGGACGAACGTCCGCAGCACGGCCCCCGCGGCCGAGATGGCGCCGCCGTACGGCCCCCGGTTGATCACCACCCACGCCAGCAGCACCGTGAGCGCGACGGCGGCCGCCAACCACGCGCCGCGGTCCTCCGGGAACCCGGCCTGCGCCGTTCCGCGGCGGCTCATGGGGCACGCTCCAGGCGAAGGCACTCGCCCTCCAGCGCCCACGCGTCCGCCACGGGGCGCAGGGGCACGGCGCGCAGCCCCTGCGCGTCCAGCTCCGCCCGCACGTCCGCCGCGGACAGGCCGCGGGCGCGCCAGGCCGTGGGGTGCATCTCCACGAACAGCGCCAGCCCGTCGCCGCCGCGGGCGATGGTGTCGCGGGCGCCCCGCAGCGCCTCCAGCTCCCAGCCTTCCACGTCGATCTTGATGAGCGTGGGCACGATTTGCTCCCGGGCGCAAAATTGGTCGATCGTCACCGTCTCCACCGTCTCCGTCCCCTCCCCCGTGTCATCCGCCAAGTGGCTGGTGCCGTGGTGCCCCTCGGCCGCCAGCGCCGCCGTCCCCTCCCGGTCCGACACCGCCGCCCGCACGGGCCGAACCACGTCGCCCAGCCCGTTCAGCCGCACGTGCGCGGCCAGCCCGTCAAACGCCTGCCGCGACGGCTCGAACGCGTACACCCGCCCGCCGGGCCGCACCCAGTTTCCCAGGGCCAGCGCGTAGGCACCCACGTTCGATCCCACGTCCAGCGCCACCCCGCCCGACCGCGCCGCCGCGCGGAACGCCGCGTACTCCACCGCGTTCCACCCGATGAAGCGGTACTCCGGCAGCACGCGCACGATTTCACCCCCCGGCAGGGTGGCCGTGATGCCGCGTTGGCCGCCCAGCGCGGCGTGGTACAGCGTCCGCAGCCGGCGGCGTGCTTCGCCCTCTGGCAGCAGTCGCGCCACGGCTGCGCCCAGCGCCTCCAGCGGCGAGCGCCGGCGGTACGCGTGCCCCTCCGCGGTGTGGATGCGATCGTCAGGCACGTAGGGGACGAGGAACGGGAGAAGAGGCTCGGATGTCCGTGCAAGCTGGTACTGGCGCGGCGCTAGAGCAAGCGCGGCGCCATCACGGCGGATCGGCGGATCGCGCCCCGACGGGCGGACGCACGGGGAGCCCGCACCGGGTCACCGCGATCTCCGGCGCCACTAGCGATCCCATTACGCCGTAGTGGGAAACATCTACTCCTTAGAAAGTCCCCATTTACTTTCCCAGGAAACGGGTTTATTGTTATCACACCAACCCGGGAGTCCTCTCACTCTCCTCTCTCTCCCGGACCCCTCCCTCTACGAAAGCAGGAGACCCATGCGCGTACGGAAGTATCTCACCGTCCTCGGCCTGGCGGCGGCCGCCGCGTGCGACGGTGCAAACCAGCCCGTGGCCAGCCCGGCCGCGGGCGCGCCGACGCCGGAGTTCAACCTTTCGTCCACCTGCTCCGGGCCCACGGTCGTGTCGCCCACCGGGAGCACCGTCCTGACGGGCACCAGCACGGCGCTCACCTTCCAGATGGATGCGCTCTGCCGGCGCGTCAACGCCATCGAGGTGTACGACGCGGCGTCGGGAACACTGGTGTTCTCGGACTACACGCCGGAGTTCGAGACGTACCAGATGGGCACCGGGTACAACAACAACTTCGAGTACCGGTACCTCACCCTGGGCGGGTCCGGCGTGCCGCGCGGCAAGTACTACAACTGGCGGGTGCGCACCCACCAGGTCGCCACGGACGGGTACACCGTGGTGCAGGTGGCGCCGTGGAGCGCCAGCGGCACGTTCGGCGTGAGCCCCACCAAGCCCACGCTGTCGGGCTCCATCTCGTCGTTCAAGCCCAACCTGAGCTGGACCAGCTCCGACGGGGCCACGCAGTACGAGGTGTGGCGCTACATCTCGGACTGGGGAGGCAGCTGGGACGTGCCGCTCACGACCACCTCCACGTCGTTCACCGACACGGACGTGTGCGTCACGAGCACCAACACGGGCCATTACGTCCAGTACCACATTGAGGCCGTGAACACGGTCAGCGGGCTGCGCAACTGGAGCAGCAGCAAGATCTTCTACCTGTGCGGACAGCCGCCCATCTAAGGCGCTCGCCCGCGACGGCGGTCCAGTGGACGCCGGAACGCCAGGGGCCGCCCCGCCGGGGCGGCCCCTTTTCGCGTCACTCCCCCCAATCCGTCTCCGCCATGCCGGGGAGGAACGTCACCGGAGGGACGGCGGATGGGATTCACCGGATGGTGAAGTCCTCCGTGCGCGGCCCCTTTGCCTCGCGTCCCGTGGAGTCGCCGAGCACCACCTGCACGTAGTACGTCCCCGCGGACGGCACGGGGAGCCACAGCCGCCCCGTGCGCGTCCAGCTCTCGTCCGTGGGCGTGACGGGCACGCGGCGGCTGACGAACGGCAGCTGGTTGCGCGCGTCGTGCAGGGTGTAGTCCAGCGGGATGGACGCGCCCTTGTAGCCGTTCACCTTCAGGACCACGTCCACGGCCACGCCCTGCGTCTCGCCGCGCGAGTCGTCGCTCTCCTTGGCAAAGCGCTGGCTGTCCGGCAGCGCCTCATACTGCGCCCGCGTGACGCCGGCCTGCAATCCCGCGATCTCCACGTCCGCGCGTGTCCCGCACGCGGCGAGGGCTCCAAGCGCGAGGACGGCGGACAAGCGACGGGTCAGGGTGCGCGGCTTCATGGAGGCGTTTGGCGATGCAGGATTGTGGCAGGATCCGAGTGGCCGAGCGGGAGAACTTACCGCCGGATTGAACCCGCGCGCGAGGGGATGGTCACGGTCTCCGCGGATGGCATGACGGGTGGGTGGCGCGGAGAGCTCATCCGAAGCGGACGAGGTACGCGGCTCCGCACCGTTGGGCGAGCGGGCGAGAACAAAACGCGAGGACCCCGCCGGCCGCCGGCGGGGTCCTCGCGTTTCGTCCATCCGCGCCGTCACGCCGGCGGATCAGCAGGCGCCGGCTCATCGACCATCAGCCGCCGCAGCCACTCGACGAACCGATGGGCGGCGGGCGCGTTTCCGTCCAGGTCGTGCTTGCCGATTGCCTGCCCCATCGGAGAGCCGGGCTCTTCCTGCCACGCGAGCCAGGTGTGGATGCGCGCCTTGGACCGCCGCACGTCCGGAAACCGGCGCTCTTGGTCGGGGATGCCGTCCACCGCCTGGCCCGCGCGGCGCCACAGCGCGTCTCCGTCGGGCACGAGCGCGGCGGCGAAGTCCTCCAGCGCGCCCGGCGACCCGTTGTCCGGCATGATCCACGCGCCGAAGGTCGGGCGGTGCGGCTGCGCGGAGATGATCATCCCGCCGGGCGCGAGCCGCTCCGGAAGATCTGCGTAACCTTCTTCCCGCAACGTGTTGCGGATGGAATCCCACCGTGCCTGGGCGTTTCCATCCGCATCGACGATCACGCCAAACCGCTCGGCCCCCGACGCGCGCAGTTCCGTGTAGAAGTTGTCGAGCACGTCGTCGACACCGGCCCTTCCTCTGACGCCGAAGACCTCGGGCAGCGCGTGGAACTCGCACAGGCTCTGGACAACGGCGCTGTCGTCCTTACCTTCCACCCAGATCAGCCGCCTCGACCGGTCTTTGTCCGCCCGCGCCGCCATCAGCGCACCTCCACCTGGTGCTCCGTCGCGACGGCAACGTCCCTCTCCGTGTACCGCTCGGCGTAGATCGAGCCATCATCTTCCCGCTCGAGCCGGTAGAGCATGCCCTTGGAAGGGCTTCGATTCGCCGCCTCCTGGAACGCGACGACCGCCTCCCAGCTGTGGGTCGTGGCAAAGACCTGCACGTTCAACTTCTCCGCCAGCAAGAACATCGAGTCCCACACCTCCAGCTGCGCCGTGTGGTGAAGCCCATTCTCCACCTCGTCCACGGTAAGCGCCCCGCCCGAGGACAAGGCAAGCGCAACAGCGAGTGCAAAGACGCGCTGTACACCATCCCCCAGGCTTTGCAAAGGAACTGCACGCGCGACGTCCCGCAGCTTGATGAAGACCGAGCGCCGGCCGTTGTCGCCCGCGGAAACCGCCCGTTCGAACGTAGGCCAGATGGAGCGCATTGCGTCTTCCACAAGCGAGACGTCTCCCGTGACGGCAAGCCGGTCCCACAGTTCGCGCGCCTCCCGCGCATCCAGTCCCTGCGCGGGAACGTGGAGTGTGTCTCCCCGCGCGCGAAAACGAATCGGAACGCGGTTGATGAAGAGTCCAACTGGAATCCCGATGGTTTCGGATCGCTTGGCATCAGGCTGCGCGAGGATGGTCAGCAGGCGCGATTCCGGTCCGAAGAACATGCCGTCACCCGCGAAGTCATCCATCACGATCGCGTCGCGTGAGCGAGGACCATGGATCGCGACCACCCGCTTGTCCCTCTCGCCGATGATTCGAATGGCGCTCCGTGGGGATTCTTCGAACCCGCCAAAGAACATCGATTCGACGGCAGCCACGACAGCCTCGATCTCCTCCGCATCCAGCGCTCCCTCACCAGACGAGGGTTGAAAACGCGGATGGTAATCGGTGTGTGCGCGCAACCCATCGTAGATCAACGCGGCGATGGCTGAGGGATTCTCCTCCAGCCCCAGCCGGATCGCCTCCAGGAGCGAGCTCTTTCCCGCGTTGTTCTTGCCCACGAACAGGTTCACCCGGCCCAGCTCCGGAAGCCGGAGGTGCCGGATGCCCCTGTAGCCTTCGACCGTGAGGTCGCGCAGCGGAAGCTCGCCCTGGTTCATGCTCGTCACGCCGGCCGGTACACGCCCCACTCGGCGCGCAGGGCGTCGCTGATCTCGCCCAGCGTCACCATCGCCTTCACGGCGTCAATGATGCGCGGCATGAGGTTCTCCGTGCCGCGCGCCGCCTCGCGGATGGCCTCCAGCCGCGCGCGGACCTCGGAATCGTCCCGCTCGGCCTTGATGCGGGCCAGCTGCGCGCGCTGCGTCTGCTCCAGGGCGCTGAAGTCCGGCTGGCCCAGGTCGAACGGCTCCTCCTGCGCGCTCTGGAACTTGTTCACGCCCACGATGGTCTTGTCGCCCCGCTCCACCGCGATCTGGTGCTCGTACGCCGCGCGGTGAATCTCCTCCTGCATGAACGCGATGGCCTCCGACGCGCCGCCCATCTCCTCGATGCGGTCCAGGTACGCGCGCGCCTTTTCCTCGATGGCCGTCGTCAGCGACTCCACGTAGTACGAGCCCGCCAGCGGGTCCACCGTGTCGCCTACGCCGCTCTCGTACGCCAGGATCTGCTGCGTGCGCAGCGCCAGCGTGGCCGCCTGCGCCGTGGGCAGCGACAGCGCCTCGTCGTAGCCGTTGGTGTGCAGCGACTGCGTGCCGCCCAGCGCCGCCGCCAGCGCCTGCACCGTCACGCGGACCACGTTGTTCAGCGGCTGCTGCGCCTGCAGCGTCACGCCGCCCGTCTGGGTGTGAAAGCGCAGCTTGGCGCCGTCGTCGCCCGCGTCAAAGCGCTCGCGCATGAGCCGCGCGTACAGCCGGCGCGCCGCGCGGAACTTGGCCGCCTCCTCGAACAGGTCGTTGTGGCTGGCGAAAAAGAAGCTCAGGCGCGTGGCGAACCGGTCGATGGGCAGCCCCGCCTGGATGGCGCGCCGCACGTACTCCATGGCGTTGGCGAAGGTGAACGCCACCTCCTGCGCCGCCGTGGCCCCCGCCTCGCGGATGTGGTAGCCGCTGATCGAAATCGTGTTCCACTTGGGCACCTCCGCGTTGCAGAACGCGAAGATGTCGGTGATGAGCCGCAGCGACGGCTCCACGGGGAACACGTACGTGCCGCGGGCGATGTACTCCTTGAGGATGTCGTTCTGGATGGTCCCCGAGAGCTTCTTGCGGTCGATACCCCGCTCGTCGGCCACGGCGATGTAGAACGCCAGGAGGATGCTGGCCGTGGCGTTGATGGTCATGGACGTGCTGACCTGGTCCAGCGGAATGCCATCCAGCAGCGTGCGCATGTCGTCCAGCGAGTCGATGGCCACGCCCACACGGCCCACCTCGCCCAGGGCCATGCCGTGGTCGCTGTCGTAGCCCATCTGCGTGGGCAGGTCGAACGCCGTCGAAAGCCCCGTCTGCCCCGCCTGCAGCAGCAGCTTGAAGCGCGTGTTGGTCTCCTCCGCCGTGCCGAAGCCCGCGTACTGGCGCATGGTCCAGAAGCGGCCGCGGTACATGGTCGGCTGGATGCCGCGCGTGAAGGGGAACTCGCCCGGATAGCCCAGGTCGCGGTCGTAGTCCAGCGCCGCCGCGTCGCCGGGCGTGTACAGGCGGTCGATCTTCACGCCGCTGGTGGATTCGAAGTGCTCGCGCCGCTCGGGGTGCTTGCCCAGGGCGGGCGTCACCAGCCGCTCCGTCCACGACCGCTTGCCCTCGTTCGCCGGCCCGGTGCTGCCGGAGTCTTCGCCCAGGTTGGTGGCCGCCTGCGTATCGCTCATGACAGACAAGTGCGTGAGTGCGGAAGTGCGTGAGTGCGGAAGTGGGCCCCTGCCCCGTCGGCCCCCTCGCGCGCGTGCGGCGCACAACATAACGCCCGCGGACGCGCTCGGCATCCGTCCCGCCCGGCGAAGCGCATCGGCGGCGGCGACGGCGCGCGTCCGGCGCTTGACAGGGCACGGCGGACGCGGCAGCATCAGCGGCAATCCAGCCGTTTCTCCTCCCTCCACCCGCCCCATGCCACGACCGATTTCCCGCCAGACGGCGCTGCTGGCCACGCTGACCACGGCCGTCGCCGTGCTGGCGGTCGCCGGCGTGCGGCTGGGGCTTTCCACCTGGCTGGAGGCCGCCAGCGTGGTCACGGGGGCCGTGTGCGTGTGGCTCACGGTGCGCGAGAGCGTCTGGAACTTCCCCATCAGCCTGGCGAACGTCTCGCTGTTCTGCGTCCTGTTCTTCCAGTCGCGGCTGTTCGCGGACGCGGGGCTGCAGGCGGTCTACTTCGTCCTCAGCCTCATCGGCTGGCGGCTGTGGCTGCACGGCGGCGAGCGGGGGACGGCGCTGCGCATCTCGCGCATCCGCCCGCGGCACGCCGGGGTGATGGTGGCGTGCGGCATCGTCCTCACGCTTGTGCTGTGGATGACGCTGCGATACGCGGGCGGCAGCGCATCGTTCTTCGACGCGCTCACCACCAGTCTGTCCCTGTGCGCGCAGTGGATGCTCAACCGCAAGCACGTGGAAAGCTGGTACGCCTGGATCGCCGCCGACCTGGTCTACGTGCCGCTGTACGCGTACAAGGAGCTGTACCTCACGGCCGGCCTCTACGCCGTGTTCCTGGTGATGGCCGCCATGGGGCTGATGCAGTGGCGCGCCACGTGGCGGGCGCAGGACGGCGGGACGGCGCACCCCGCGCCCGGACCCGTGGGGGCTGCCGCATGACTCTGGGGTTCGTCCTGGGCAAGTTCTATCCGCCGCACCGCGGGCATCGCCACCTTATCGAGACGGCGCGCCGCGGCTGCGACCGGCTGGTGGTGCTGCTTCCGCACCACGACTCGCAAAGGATCCCGGGTGAGTTGCGGCAGGCGTGGCTGCGCGAGATTCACCCCGACTGCGAGATCCACCTCGTTCCCGACGAAGTGGAGGACGGGCCGGAGCTGTGGGCGCAGTTCACCATCCAGCACCTGGGGCGGGCGCCGGACGTGGTGTTCAGCAGCGAGGACTACGGCCCTCCGTTCGCGGCGGCGCTGGGATGCCGGCACGTGATGGTGGACCGCGACCGCGTGGCGTTCCCCGTCTCCGGAACGGCCGTGCGGTCGTCCCCGCTGGAGCACCTGCGGTGGCTGGAGCCCTGCGTGCGCGCGTACTTCGTGCGGCGCGTGGTGCTCATCGGCGCGGAGTCCACGGGCAAGACCACGCTGGCCCGGGCCCTCGCCCGGCACTACGAGACGGTGTGGGTGCCGGAGTTTGGCCGCGAGTACTGGGAGGGAAAGGTCACACAGGGGCTGCCGGCCGGCCAGCCGCCCACCTGGCCCGCCGGTGACGGGGTGGAATCCGCCGCGGCGCCGTCCGCAGAATCCACCGAAGCGCCGTCGGTCGAGGACGTGGAGACGCGGGCCGTCGAGGCGTCCACCGGTGCCCCGACGGCCGAGCTGGCCAGCGATGAGTTCCGCGTCATCGCCGCCGAGCAGCAGCGCCGCGAGGATGCCGCCGCCCGCGTGGCTAACCGCGTGCTGATCTGCGACACCAACGCGTTCGTCACGGGCACCTGGCACGAGCGCTACCGGGGCCACCGCGACGCCGCCGTGGACGCCATCGGCGCGCGCGACCGGGTGCACCTGTACCTGCTGACCGAGCCGGACTTTCCCTTTGTGCAGGATGGATGGCGTGACGGCGAGCACGTCCGCGACGGGATGCACGCCCGCTTCCAGGCGCAGCTCGCCGCGCTGCCCACCCCCGTCGTGCGGCTCCGCGGTTCGCCCGACGCGCGGATGGCCACCGCCGTGGCGGCCATCGACGCGCTGCTCGCGGAGCCATTCGACCTGTAGCGCCTCTTCCGTTCGTCAGAGGGTGTGCCAAACCTGCCGTTCAGCGGAGCCCAAGGAGTGTCATCCCGGTAGCGTCGCGCGTAATAACGAATCCGCATAGACGCTGCGCACGGGCGTTGATTTCCTGAGGGAGCGCCCGCGCGGGACTCGCCCGCTCACAGGGCTGCGGGCGCCTGAAGGATCTCCTTCGCGGGGCAGGGACTTCGCCACTGGACCGGGTTCTTGCCAGGGCGAGAAGATCCTTCGGGGCCGCATGCATCCGTGTACCGTCGAGTTCGCGAAGGCCCCTCAGGAAGACAACTGCTTTTCCGGATCCGCAAAAGACGAATACGCGCAGGACATTGGCGCGACCGAAGGAGCTTGTGTGCAAAGCGACAACCCGGCCCTGGTGCGCGGAGCCGACTTGTCGCTTTGCGGGCAAGATCCTTCGTCGCCGTCAGGGGACCCGCGCGGATCGAGTTTACGCGGCGGCTCCTCAGGATGACGCTCTTCGCAGCGCGGGTTTGGCAACACCCTCCAAGATGACACGCTCGCGGCGCGATGCTTGGCAACACCCTCTCAGGGCGCGCCGTCCGGCCAGGCCTCCGCGCTCTCGGCGATGCGCTTGATGGCGGCCAGGCGCGCGTCCCACTCCGACGCCACGGCGGCCAGCCACTGCGCCGTTACCTCCAGCCGCTCGGGGCGCACGGTGAAGCGCACCTCGCGCCCGCTGCGCCGCCCCTGCACCAGCCCCGCCCGGTCCAGCACGTTCAGGTG
>NZ_DASURI010000897.1:0-2614 GCF_036280135.1 Longimicrobium sp. | reverse complement strand
CGCACGGCCGCGCGCGCGCACCCGGCCGTGCGCCCCGGGTGCGGCGCCGCCTTTACCGTGGGGGAGGGCGGGGACGAGCGGCTGGTGGTGGTGTGCGAGCTGGAGCGCGGCCACCTGCGCGCGGACCCCGCGCCCGTGGCCGCGGCCGTCCGCGAGGCCGTCCCGGCGGAGCACGACCTGGTAGTGCACCGCGTGGTGCTGCTCAGGACGGGCGGCATCCCCAAGACGACGAGCGGAAAGATCCAGCGCCGCCGCTGCCGCGAGGCGCTGCTGGCCGGCGAGCTGGAGGTGGTGTTCGACTGGACGGCCGGCACCCCGCCGCGCGGCGGGGACAACGCGTCCGCATCCGCCGGGTCCGCCCGATCCGCCGCATCCGCGGACTTCGACTCCGCCGGGTCTGTCGAATCCTCCGCATCCGCCCGATCCGCCGAATCCCACGTGTCCCTCGAATCCGCCGCGCTCGTCCGATCGGTCGAATCCACCGCATCCGCCGGGTCCATCGGATCCGCTGGATCCACCGCGTTCGTCCGATCCGCCGAATCCACCGAATCCGCCCGGTCCGCCGAATCCTCCGCATCCGCCGCATCCGTCTGGTCCGCCGAATCCACCGCATCCGTCCGGTCCTCCGAATCCCACGTATCCCCTGAATCCGCCGCGTTCGTCCGATCCGCCGAATCCACCTCCGTGCCGTCCGTCGCCGTAGCGCGGGCGGGGGAGGCGGGGCGGATCGGCGCGTGGCTGGCGGAGCGCGTCGCGGAGCGGACGGGGATGGCGGCGGGGGAGGTCGATCCGCGCGCGCCCTTCGCCAGCCTGGGCATCGACTCCGTGGCCGCGGCCGGGCTGTCCGGGGAGCTGGAGGACTGGCTGGGGCGCGCGCTGCCGCCCACGCTGCTCTTTGAGCATCCCTCCATTCACCGCCTGGCGCGCCACCTGGCCGGCGAGGCCCGGGAGGAAGCCCCCGCGATGCCCGGCGGCGACGCGCCCGGCGAGCCCATCGCCATCGTGGGGATCGGGTGCCGGTTTCCCGGCGCGGACGGGCCCGAGGCGTTCTGGCGGCTGCTGTGGGAGGGGACGGACGCCGTGACGGAGGTCCCCGCGGACCGCTGGGACGTGGACGCCCTGTACGATCCGGACCCCGCCGTGCCCGGCCGGATGACCACGCGCTGGGGCGGGTTCCTGGACGGGGTGGACCGTTTTGACGCGGCGTTCTTCGGCATCGCGCCGCGCGAGGCCGCGCGGATGGACCCGCAGCAGCGGCTGCTGCTGGAGGTGGCGTGGGAGGCGCTGGAGGACGCGGGACTGGACCCCGACCGGCTGGCGGGATCGCCCACGGGGGTGTTCGTGGGGATCTCCACGAGCGACTACGGCCAGCGCCAGTTCACGGACCCGGCCCTGTCCGACGCGTACGCGGGGACGGGCGGCTCCCTTTCCATCGCCGCCAACCGCCTGTCGTACGTGCTGGACCTGCGGGGCCCCAGCCTGGCCGTGGACACCGCCTGCTCGTCGTCGCTGGTGGCGCTGCACCTGGCCGTCCGCAGCCTGCGCGCGGGGGAGTGCGCCACGGCCATCGTGGGCGGGGCCAACCTCCTTCTTTCCCCCGAGATCACCGTAAACTTCTCCAAGGCCGGCTTCATGTCGCCGGACGGCCGCTGCCGCGCGTTCAGCGCGGGCGCCAACGGCTACGTGCGGGGCGAGGGGGCGGGCGCGGTGGTGCTCAAGCCGCTCGCCCGGGCCCGGGCCGACGGCGACCCCGTGTACGCCGTGGTCCGCGGGACGGCGGTGAACCAGGACGGGCGCAGCAACGGCCTCACGGCCCCCAGCGGCGCCGCGCAGGAGGCGGTGCTGCGCGCGGCCTGCGCCGCGGCGGGGGTGCGGCCGGCGGAGGTGGACTACGTGGAGGCGCACGGGACGGGGACGCCGCTGGGCGACCCCATCGAGGCGCGCGCCCTGGGGGCGGTGGTGGGCGCGGGGCGGGCGGAGGGGTGCCCCTGCCGCATCGGCTCCGTCAAGACCAACCTGGGGCACCTGGAGGCGGCGGCGGGGATCGCGGGGGTGATCAAGGTGGCCCTCTCGCTGCGCCACCGCCGGCTCGCCCCCAGCCTGCACTTCGACGAGCCCAGCCCCGCCATCCCCTTCGCGGCGCTGGGCCTGTCCGTGCAGCGCGGGCGCGACGGCTGGCCGGCCGAGCCGGGGCGGGGGGCGGCCGGGGTGAGCTCGTTCGGGTTCGGCGGCACCAACGCCCACGCCGTCCTGGCCGAGGCGCCCCTCGCGGATCCGGCGGACGCGGGACGCGCGCAGGACGCCGGGGATGCGGAGACGCCGGCCCGGGCCGTCCTCCTTCCCCTGTCCGCCCGCGACCCGGGGGCCCTGCATGCCCTGGCGGAGCGGGTGCGCGAGCACCTGCTGTCCACGGACGCCTCGCCGGCGGCCCTGGCCTGGACGGCGTCGCTGCGCCGCGCGCACCACGACCACCGGCTGGCCGTGACGGGATGCACCCGCGAGGCGCTGGCCGAGGCGCTGGACCGGCGCGCGGGGGGCCCGCACCGCCTTCGCGCCGCGGGGCGGGCCGTGCCGGGGCGGGCGCCGCGCATCGCCTTCGTGCTGGGCGGGCAGG
>NZ_DASURI010000896.1:0-8094 GCF_036280135.1 Longimicrobium sp. | reverse complement strand
CCCCCGGCCCCCTGCCCCCGCTTCGCGGGGGAGGGGGAGAACTACGATTCTGCGTGGAAGCGGCTTTGTGCAGAATCTCGCCCTCTCGCCAACCCCTCCCCCGAAGTTGGGGGAGGGGTCGACGCCGAGCCGCGAGGAATGAGCGGCGCAGGCGTCGGGGGAGAGGGCCCCCCGTCGCGCCAGCGACGGCCCCGCCCCCCGCCCGATCTCGGCCATGGAGCACGGGCTGGGGTGTACACCCTCTCCCGCGCAGTTTGCGGGAGAGGGTGCGAGCCTAAGCGAGCGGGTGAGGGCCCCCCGGGCGGGCCCGCGAGCCCATCCAGTCCACGCGAAGCTCCCCTCGTCGATCATCACCCCACCCCCTCCCGCCGCGCGACGGCGGACAGCCGGATTCCGCTCATGGGCCCGAGCAGCCGCGCGGCGGCCAGGCGCGCCAGGTACCCGGCCGTCGTGGCGCGCCGCCGGAGCGGGCTGCCGATCCACCCGCCCGCGCGCCCGCTGACGGCCGTCAGGTGCGCGGCGGCGCCGACGCGATCGAACGGCTCGTACTCCGCCGAGACCAGCGTCCAGCCGTGTCGGCCCAGAAAGATGCGCAGCGCGTCCGGCGTCCACCGGAGCACGTGCTGCGGCGGATAGTCCCAGAAGTCGCTGCGGCCGATGCGCTCCGCGTGCCCCACGCGTCGCGTGTAGCGCCGGTCCGCCGGGCAGCCGATGAGCAGCCGCGCGTCCGGCGCGGCCACCGCGCCGATGGCCTCGAACACGTCGTCCGGCGCCTCAAGGTGCTCGATCACCTGGAACAGCGCCACGCACCCGAACGGCTCCGGCCCCGCGAACGCGCGCACCTCCCGCACGTCCGCCACGTGCGCGTCCAGCCCGCGCGCCTGCGCCGCCTCCACGGCCGCCCGGCCGAAGTCGATCCCCGTCGCTCGGTGGCCCAGCGCGACGGCGCGCTCCAGGAACTTGCCGTCCGCGCAGCCGATCTCCAGCAGCCGCAGGGGCGCCTCCATCCGCAGCAGGGCCAGCGCGCGCAGGTGGTCCCACGCGATGCCGTACGACTCCGGCGGATAGTTGCCCGCGCTCCACGACCGCGGCGGATCCGCGAACTCCAGTCCGCACCGTGTGCAGCCCAGGAACGCCGTCGAATCCGCGCCCAGGTCCGCGCGGACGCGGGCCCGCACATCCGCCGCGTCGTGCCCGGCCCAGGCGTCCTGGCGCGCCCACGCGTCCGCGATGCGGTCGGCGGGCATGCGCTCCACCACCGCGACGGAATCGGACCGGCACGCGGGACAGGGCCTCACGGGAGGGGCACCCCGGCGCCGCCGTGCTCCGGCACCAGCCGCAGGCGGATCAGGATCGGTCGAAGCCGCGCGGGAAGCGGCAGGTCCGCGTACAGCGGGCGCATCCACCACACGTACACCAGCGCCAGCACGGGCGCGGCGGCCAGCGGCATCCACAGCGCCGTCCGCCACCCCGCGATGCCGACCGCCGTCCCCAGCAGCAGGAGCAGGACGGCCCGCGCGGACCACGGCGCCAGCGCCCGCCGCCACAGGTCTCCCTGCGTCAATCCACTGACACGGCGAAGCTGATGCACCGCCGCGGGATACGCCACAAGGACGACGCCGATGGTCGCCGCCGCCGCCACGCCCGCCAGCCCGAACATCCGCCCCAGCACGATGGCGGACCCCAGGTGGACGACGCCCTGGGCGACGGACGCGGCGCCGATCTGCACCCGCGCGCCCAGCGTGGCCGCCGTGCTGAACAGCGCATGCGCCAGCGACAGGGCGACGACACCGGCCGCCAGCAGCACGTTGGTCCCCAGCCCGGCAAAGCGGTCGCCGCCCACCCACAGCGCCACGAAGCTGGGGTTGAACGCCAGCACCGCGCACCCCACGGCCCCCGCGCCGATGAGCGTCAGGCGGATGATGGAGACGGCGATCTCCGCCGCGCGCTCCGTCCGCCCCTCGCCCTTGAGTTGCGCCAGGCCCACGAGGCCCGCGTCCGGCACCTGCCAGCTCATCTGCGTCAGCACGTCGCCCAGGCGCGCCGTCATGGCGTAGGCCACGGCGGCCACGGGACCGGCGATGGACAGGATGACGAGGTTGCTCGTGGCCGAGATCATCCGCCATCCCAATCCCCCGATCCACCCGCCGATCCCCTGCGTGGTCACCTGCCCCAGCAGCCGCCGCGAGGGAAGAACCCAGCCGCGCAGCAGGTCCGGCGCAATGCGGCGGACGCGGACTAGGCTGGCCGTCGCCACGAAGAGCGTGGGCACGGTGGCGGCGGCGGCCAGCGCGTACAGCCCCTGCCCCGCCGCCAGCATCCCCACGATGATGGCCACGTTCAGCGCCGCCTGCGCGATGCCCAGCGTGCCCGCGAACGTCACGTCCTGCAGGCCGATGAGCGTGGCGTGAAAGACGCGCACGGGGTACGCGGCGGCCATCCCCGCGACCAGCAGCATCAACGGGCCGATGACGGCCGCCCGCTGCGCATCGGACACGCCCGTGATCCCCGGCGCGGCGGCCAGCAGCCCCAGCGCGATCCCGGCGAACGCGACCGCCGCCAGCGACGCCGCCGCCAGCCCCGCCGCCACAAGGGCGCGCATCTCGCCCCGCTCGCCGCGCCCGTCCGCCTCCGCGATGAGCCAGGGGAGGACGCCCAGGATGCCCAGGTCCGCCATCGCGCTGTACGCGATGAGCTCGCCGAAGCCCAGCCACACGCCGTACGCCTCGTTGCCGACCCGCGCCAGGACGAACGGCACCACGAGGATGCCCGACGCCAGCGCCAGGCCAAACTGCAGGTAGCCGAAGGTGGCGGCGATCCCCGCGCGTCGCGTTCGGCTCACGACGCGTCCCGGCGGCCCGTCGCGAAGCGCGCCGCCTGCCGCGCCGTGGCCACCCACCCGGCCGGCGTGGCGCGCCGCAGCCACGACGCGCGCGTGCGCCCGTGCTCCGCGCGGATGGTGTCGCTCCACCGTTCGTAGAACAGGCTGCCGTTGCGCAGCCCGATCTCCATCCGCCGCTGCGACGGCGTGCGCGCGTACGTCGTGCTCAGCTGGTGCACGTACGCGCCGTCGCGCTCGTAGCCGTGCGTGGCGGACTTCCATCCCGCCGCGCGGAGACGATAGCAGAGGTCCGATTCGTCCCACTCCGTGGGCCGGAACGCCTCGTCCAGGGGACCGACGCGGTCGAGGGCCGCGCGGCGCACGACCCACGGCCGCATGACGCCGTCCACCTCGTACAGCCGGGCCCAGTTGAGGGGCGCGGGGCCCAGCGTGCTTTCCATCCGCCGCCAGTCCACCGTGTCTTCCCAGGTGCGGACGGGCGCGTCCACGTGATGGAACCACAGGCCGCGGCTCAGGCTCAGCAGGCCGATGTCGGGGTAGGCGCGAAGGGTGGCGAGCAGCTCGGGGACCATCCAGCCGGCGCGCAGGAACATGTCGTCGTGCCAGCTGAGCACGAGCGAGCCGCGCGCCTCGCGAAAGCCGCGGTTGGTGCATACGAGCTCGTGCGCGTCGTCCTCGTGGGCCACGCGCAGGGCCGGGCCGTCCCAGCCGCGGGCCAGCAGGTCCGCCAGGTATTCGCGGGTGCCGTCCGTGCAGCCGTCCTCCACGACGATGAGCTCCACGGGCTGGTCCGCGGCGAACCGGCGCCAGCCCTCCAGCGCCTGCTTGAGCGTGGGCAGGTTGTCGTGCGTGGCGATGACGACGGACAGCTCGATCCCGGCAGGCGGCATGCGGTCGCGGTGGATGGAGGGCGAGGTGGATGGAAACGGTGCGGCGGGCTCGCCGCCGGCTGCGCGCGGCAGTACACTATCGCGCGCCGCGCGGATTGCGCGAGGGCGGGTGCGGGCCCGAGCGGACAGGCGGGCATCCTGCCGCTCGCAGAGGGCCCCCGCCCCCTGCCCCCGCTTCGCGGGGGAAGGGGAGAACTTCATCGCGCGGGATGTCCGCAGCCCGGCGTTGAGCTCGTTGAAGTGTATACCCTCTCCCGCGCAGTTTGCGGGAGAGGGTGCGAGCGACAGCGAGCGGGTGAGGGCCCACGGGTGAGGCCCCTCGCCCATCATCTTTATCCTCCGGACGATGCCCCCACGCTGGATTCGCGCCCTGCGCCACGCGCCCGAGGTCCCGCGGGCCCTGCAGCGCTTCGAGAACTACGGCGAGCTGCTGCGCGCGTACGTGCGCCCCGGCTCGGCCGCGTTCCCGCTGGAGCTGCGGATGCGGAGCGGCTGGCGGCTCACCGTGCGCGACGGCCACGACGCCGCGACGGCGTGGGTCATCTTCTGCCGCCAGGAGTACGACGTGCCCCTGCGCGCGCGGTGCATCGTGGACATCGGCGCCAACTTCGGCGCGTTCTCGCTGTACGCGGCGGGGCGGGCGCCGTGGGCGCGCATCGTGAGCCTGGAGCCGCATCCGGACGAGTATCCGCGGCTGCGCGACCACGTGGCCGCCAACGGCCTGGCGGATCGCATCACGCCCATGCAGCTGGCCGTCGCGGCGGAGGCCGGCCATCGCTGGATGGATGCCGATCCCGCGCATCCCGGCCCCTCGCGCGGCATCCACCCGCCCACGGAGGGCGAGCAGCCGGCGGAGTCCGTGCCCGTGCGCGCCGTGACGCTCATGGAGGCGCTGGACCGCGCCCGCGCCGTCACCGGGGCGGACCGCATCGCCCTGGTCAAGATGGACATCGAGGGCGCCGAGCACGAGATCCTGCCCGACCTGCACCCCGACACGCTCTACGACGTGGACGCGTGGGCGATGGAGTACCATCCCAACGGCCCCAAGGCCCCGCTGTTCGCCGCGCTGGAGCGTGCCGGCCTGCGCCTGGTGCGGGACGTGGAGGCGCACCCCAATTCCGGCGTGGCGCACTTCCGGAGGATGTAGGGGCGAGAGGGTCAAGCACGAAGGCGGAAGTGTCTGCCGGCCCGCCGAGGCCCCCCGGCCCCCTGCCCCCCCCGGCCCTCGCGCAGGGGAGGAGGAGAACTTCATCGCGCGCAGGCTACCAGGATCCCCTCTCGAACCCACCTCCCTCCCCCACGCAGTTTGTGGGGGAGGGTCGGGGAGGGGGGCGCTCCGCCCGCGACGAGTCCCTGCTTCCGCTCGCCATCCCTACCCCCAAGCACTTCCGCACTTCCGCACTTCCGCACTTCCGCACTTCCGCACTTCCGCACTCTCGCACTCACGCACTCACGCACTCACGCACTCACGCACTCACGCACTCACGCACTCACGCACTCACGCACTCACGCACTCCCGCACTCCCGCACTTCCGTCCCGCCTCACGCACTTCCGTTCCGCGCGTACGCCTGCAGGTTCATCGCGAGGGGCGATCGCGCGCCGAAGGGGATCGCGCGGGCGGCGAGGGTCGTACCGCGCAAAAAGGCGACGCGGGCCGCGCGGCGCGCACCGGGCACCTCCGGCGGCAGCACGGGCGCGGCGGCGCGGATCTCGATGTCCGTGAAGCCGGCCTGCTCCAGCGCCATCCGCAGCGCGCCGGGCGTAAAGTGGCTCACGTGCACCAGGTTGTCCGCCACCGTCGGCCGGTATCCGCGGAACACGCGGCCGCGGATGCGCTCCTTGAGCAGCTGGTTGGGCCCGTGCGGCACCTTCACGGCGATCCACCCGTCCGGTTCCAGCACCCCGCGCACGGCCCGCAGCGCCCCCACCGGCTCCGCGATGTGCTCCAGCACGTCCACCAGCGTCACGGCGGCGTAGCGTCGCCCCTCCGCCTGCAGGTCGCGCAGGTCCGCGCGGTGCACGGGCAGCCCCGTCGCGCGCGCCGCGTAGGCGCTCGTCCGCGGGTTGAGCTCGATGCCCTCCGCCCGCCAGCCCGCCTGCGCAGCGAGGTGGATCAGCCGCCCCACGTGCGCGCCCAGGTCCAGCAGCGTCCGCCGCTCCGCCGGGATGCGCTTTCCCAGGTCCCGCAGCGTCTCGCGGAAGATGAGGTCCTTGGTGCCCTCGTGGAACTCGCCCTCCATCCATTCGTCCGACCAGCGCTGGTCGTACATCCGCCCAAAGTAGTCCGGCAGCGTGGGCAGGGCCGCCGGCTGGCCGAACCCGCACCGCGCGCAGCGGACGAGGTCCACCGTGGCGCCCGTCAGCCCGGCGAGCTCGGGGTCCTGCTCCGCGTAGGCGCTGAACTCGAAGATGGCGCGCGTCACGGGCGCCATCTCCCCTGCCCCGCAGATCCAGCACGGGCCCGTCGGCGCGAACGCGGCGTTCCCCGCGGTGGCGGATTCCGTCACGCCAGCGCCTCCTCGATGATGGTCGCCATCAGCGAAGCCATGTGGTCCCAGGTGCGCGTCCGCAGCTCCGCCGACAGGGCCAGCGCGGACCGGTGATGAACATCGATGGATTGCCGCCACGCGCGCAGCCGCCGCGCCAGGTCCGCCGCGTCGTCCGGGTCCGGCAGCAGCAGCGCGCGCAGGCCGTCCGGGATGCGCTCCGCCACGCCCGCGTCCGCGCTGACGATGGCCGGAAGCCCGCAGCAGAGCGCCTCCTGGATGGCGAGGCCGAACGCCTCGTAGCGCGTAGGCGACGCGAGCACGTCCGCCGCCCACAGCACGCGCCGCACGTCCGGCTGAAAGCCCAGGAACTGGATCCGCTCCGCCAGCCCCGCCAGCCCCGCCCGCGCACGCCACGCCTCCAGCTCCCCGCCCGCGCCCACGACGGCCAGCCGCCCGTCCCACGCGTCGTCCGCACATAGCATCCGCCACGCCGCGAACAGCGTGTCGAACCCCTTTCGCCGGTCGCCCAGCGCGCCCACGAAGACGACCGTCGGCCGCGCGTCCGCCCAGCCCAGTGCGCGGCGCGCCTCCGCCCGCTCGTCCACCGCCGGGGGACGAAATCGGTCCGGGTCCGTGCCGTAGTGGACGAAGTACGCGCGGTCGGGATCCGCGCCCAGCAGGTCGATGGCGTGCCGCGCCGTCAGCGCCGAGTTGCCCACGACGACGCGCGCCTGCCGCACGACGGCACGCTCGTCCCGCAGCGCGGCGCGGCGGGCGGCGCGGGCGATCATCCGCCGCACGGGCTGGCCGGCGATCTCCGGCGCGTACGCCGCGTGGACGTAGTGCAGCCAGGCGGCGTTGCCCGCGCGGCAGTTGCCCCCGTTCGCCAGCACGACGGGCCGGCGCGCGTCCAGCATCCGCGCGACCCGCCGTCCCGCGCGGTCCAGGAGCGGAAAGCCCAGCGTGTGCGAGCCCAAGGGACGCGGGACGGCGTGGACGCGGACGTGGGGCTCGGCGGCCAGGTCGTCCGCGACGCGGTGCGCCACGAGGTGTGTCTCCACGCCGTTTCGCGCCAGCCAGGACGCGAGCGCGTGGTTGGCCGCGTCCATCCCCCCCGTCCGGACAAAGTCGCCGGCCACGATCACCCAGGGCCTCACCGCGCGGGATGCGGGAGGGCAGCGAGTGCCTGCTGCCGCGCGTGGCGCGCCGCGGCGAACAGGGTGGCGTTCAGCAGCCAGAACTCCATCCCCGACTGCGAGAGGAAGATGGGATACGAGAACGTCAGCGCCGTGGCGCCGATGGAGTACGCCAGCACGATGGCGCCCCAGAACGGCAGGTCGTGCGCCTCGGGCGATGGGGGCCGCGCCCGGGCAATGCGCCACGCGGCCCACAGAGTGAGGACGAGCGTCAGCAGGTAGGTGAGCAGCAGCGGCGCGCCGCCGTCCACGATCCACCCCGCCCACTGGATCTCCACCCACACGTTCTTCCCCGGCCGGTTGCCGCCAAAGTACGTGGCCGTCATCCCCCAGTGCCCCAGCCCCTCGCCGAACGGCGCGCGCGGCAGGGTCTTGAAGATGGCGTCCTCCAGGAATCGGCCGCGGTTCTGGTAGTACACCTGCGACGGGCTGGCGCGGACCAGCGTGCTCATCCGCTGGCTCACGTCCGGGCCGGCCATGCTCGTCGCGGCCACGTATCCCAGGAGGATCATCATCGCCACGCCGCCCACGAGCGTGGAAAAGCGCCGCACGTCGCGCCGCCAGACCAGGATGCCCGCGATGGCCACGAGGCTGATGCCCGTCATCACCACCAGCGCGCGCACCTGCGACAGGTATAGCGCCGCCACGCCCAGGCCGATGCTGGCCAGCGACGCCC
>NZ_DASURI010000895.1:0-8435 GCF_036280135.1 Longimicrobium sp. | reverse complement strand
CAGGGACTTGAGGTGCGCGCGCTGTTTGGGGGTGATCTCCACGTCGCCGATCCGCGTGTCTGGTGAGCCTTGTCTTCCGGGCGCGGAAAGATAGCGAGCCCCGTGCCCGTCTGCATGCGCAAAGTGCGGGGCCCGCCGGTCCCGACGGATGAATCGACTACGTTAGGGCGTGAGAGGTGTTGATTTATTTCACACTTTGTTTACCTTTAGGCCGTCCACCATGTACTGCATCTTCCCGGAGACCAGACGTGACCGAGTCCGAACTTTCGATGCTCGTGCAGGACCTGGTGCAGCTGCCCGGCGAGACGGAATGGGTGGAGTTCAAGGAGAGCCGCGCCGAGCCGGAGGACGTGGGGGAGTACATCTCGGCACTCTCCAATTCGGCCGCGCTGCATGGAAAGGTCCGTGCGTACGTCGTGTGGGGTGTGCAGAACGGCACGCACGCCGTCGTGGGCACCACCTTTCGCCCGGGTGAGACGCGCGTGGGCAACGAAGAGCTGGAGCCGTGGATCTCCCGCCTTCTCACCCCACGCCTCGACTTCCGCTTCCATGAGACCACGGTGGATGGACGGCGGGTGGTGGTGCTGGAGATCCCGGCCGCCAGCCACACTCCCGTGCGCTTCAAGAGCGAAGAGTACATCCGGATCGCCAGCTACAAGAAGAAGCTGCGCGACTACCCGGAAAAGGAGCGGGTGCTCTGGCAGACGTTCTCGCGCATCCCTTTCGAGCAGGAGGTGGCGCTGGCCGGCATTCGCGGCGACGACGTCCTGGAGCTGATCGACTACGCCGCTTACTTCGCGCTGATGTCCATTCCCACGCCCACGGACCGGGATGCGGTCCTCGCGCGGCTGGAAGGCGAGCAGTTCATCAACCCCAGCGGCAGTGGCCGCTACGACGTGACCAACCTGGGGGGCATCGCCTTCGGCAGGGACCTGGGACGGCTGGGGCTCGGGCGAAAGGCCGTGCGCGTGGTCGTCTACAGGGGCAGCAACCGCGTGGAGACGCAGCGCGAGCGGACGGAGGAGCTGGGGTACGCGGCGGGTTTCGAGCGCATGATCGAGTACGTGAACGCGCAGCTTCCCACTAACGAGCACATTGGCCGGGCACTGCGCCGCGTGGAGCCCATGTACCCGGAGCTCGCCGTGCGCGAGCTCATTGCCAACGCGCTCATCCACCAGGACCTGTACATCCGCGGGACGGGGCCCATGGTGGAGATCTTCGACGACCGCGTGGAGATCACGAATCCCGGTACTCCGCTGATCGACCCGGCCCGTTTCATCGACCAGCCGCCCCGGTCGCGCAACGAGGCGTTCGCCGCGCTGATGCGGCGCCTGAACGTATGCGAGGAGCGCGGCACGGGAATCGACAAGGTGATCTCCACGGCCGAGATGTACCAGCTACCCGCGCCGGACTTCCAGGTGAACGACATCCACACCCGCGCCGTGCTGTTCGCACCCCGCACCATGAGCGAGATGAGCCGGGAGGACCGCGTGCGCGCCTGCTACCAGCACGCCGCGCTTCAGCACGTTTCCAATGGACAGATGACGAACACCACGCTCCGCCAGCGGTTCAACATCGCGGAAAAGAACTACGCGATGGCGTCGCGCATCATCGCCGATACGCTGGACGCTGGACTCATCAAGCCCTTTGACCCGACGAACCGGTCGCGCAAGCATGCCCGGTACATTCCGTACTGGGCGTAATCGCGCGGTTTCTTATGTGATGGTCATGTGACTGGAACGGCATTACGTGGGAGGCCCCGCCCCCAACAGCCGTATACTCGCTCGCGATACGCCTGTGCAGGACCGGCGCGGCTATGTGATCCGAAAGCCGCGCCGAGAAAAAATTCGAAACTATCAAGAGGAAGGGAGCCGGGAAGGACGCGGCCGCTACGCCGTCTCGCAACGGTTGCGGCCGTTGCTCTTGGCCTGGTACAGCGCGCGGTCGGCGGCGCGGATGAGGTCCGGGATGGTCTCGGCGTCGTCGGGAAAGCACGCCACGCCGAAGCTGGCCGTGAGTGCGCGCGGCACCTCGGGGTTGGGCGGCAGCGACTCCACCAGGATGCGCAGCCGCTCCGCCAGCTTGGCGCCCTCGTCCTTGGGCGTCTCGGGAAAGATCAGCGCGAACTCCTCGCCGCCGTAGCGGCAGGCGCTGTCCGTATTGCGGAAGGTGTGGCGCACCGCGCGGCCGATCCGCTGCAGCGCGTGGTCGCCCACCTCGTGGCCAAAGTCGTCGTTGATGCGCTTGAAGTGGTCGATGTCCAGCAGCACCAGCGACAGCGGGCGGTTGTAGCGCTTGGCCCGCGCCACCTCCATCTGCAGGATCTCGTCGAAGCCGCGCCGGTTGTGGCACCCCGTCAGCGGGTCGATGGTGGCCTGCGCCCGCAGCCGGTCCAGCAGCTCGGCGTTGCGCAGCGCCACGGCCGACGAGTCCGCCAGGGCCCGCAGCAGGGCCAGGTCGTGCGACTCGTATGGCGCGTCCGTCATCCGCTTGCCCAGGATGAGCAGCCCCGCGCCCCCCTCGCCAAAGTCCAGGGGCGCCACCACGGCCACCTCCGCCGGCACGTGGTCGCGGATCTCCGCGTCCTCCGGCGGGATCACGGGCGGCTGGCCGGGCGCGGCGATGGCCCGCACCACCCGCGCGGGGATGGCGTAGGCCACCGACTCGCCCCGCAGCGAGCGCACGGCGCGGCAGGTGTACTGCTCGCCGTCCGTGTGGTACAGGGCCGCCCACCAGGCAAAGAACACCTCGCCCACCGAGTCCAGCACCAGCCGCTCCGTCTCCTCCGCCCCGCGGACCACGGCCAGCGTGCGCGCCACCTGCTGCAGCGCCGTCAGGTGAAAGCGCAGCTGGTCCAGCTCCGACGACTGCGACGCCCGCTGCTCCTGCAGCGTCCACACGCGCGTCACGTGGTCCACCAGCGCGTCCAGGCTGGCGCGCGGCCACCCTTCTACCGACGGGGCGCAGTGCAGGGCGCCCTCGCCCCCCGGCGCCGTAAAGCCCGCCACCCGCACCAGCCCCGCCGGCGCGTCGCCCACGGAGAGGGGAACGGGGCGCGTGGGCACCTCCAGCCGCGCGGGGCCGCCCGTCAGCGCGCGCACGGCCTCCACGCACCCCTGCGCGCACTCCGCCGCCGTCCCGGACAGGGGGACGGAGGCGAACGCCAGCGCAACCGCCGCGGGATCGGGCGCGTGGCCCTCCCGCGCGTGCCTGGGCCGCGCCGGCGCTTCCATGGGTGCGTGCATCGGGGTGAGACGGGTGTCCGGCACAGTCGTCCCGGGGCGGACGCCTGCTGATACAAGCTGCTACAAAGCGACCACAATATAGCATGGATCGTTCCGCGATGGACAAGTGCCAGAGCGAAATCAGGGCCACCCGCGCGAAATCGGCCACTTTGGCGTCCACTTGGCGATTTCACCCGGCCTCGCCGCGACATCCGCCGTCGTCCCCGAACGCACGCGATCCCCGCCGTCACATGCTGGACGGCGGGGATCGCGGGGAATCTCGCAAATTGCGGCGCGGCGTCAGTCGCCGAAGCTCACGCCCAGCTGGCGCGCCGTCGTCACCAGCTCGCTGTCGGGCGGCACGCGCTTGAGGTCGTGCACGGCGTCGCCCAGGGGCACGGCGCGGATGTCGTTGCCCTGCAGCGCCACCATCGTCCCCAGGCTTCCCTCGCGGATGCAGCGCACGGCCGCGGCCCCAAAGCGCAGGGCCAGGCTGCGGTCGTAGGCGATGGGCTCGCCGCCGCGCTGGATGTGTCCCAGCACCAGCGAGCGCGTCTCCTTGCCCGTGGCCGCGCCGATCTCCGCCGCCAGCCGGTCGGCGATGCCCCCGTAGCGGCCGCTGGCGTCGGCAAAGCTGGCCTCACCATCCGCGGAGCGCGCGCCCTCGGCCACGACGATGATGCTGAACCGGCGGCGGCTGCGGTCACGCTCGCGCACCTTTTCCACGATGCGGTCCAGGTGGTACGGGATCTCGGGGATGAGGATCACGTCCGCGCCGCCGGCCAGCCCGGACTGGAGGGCGATCCACCCCGTGTGCCGCCCCATCAGCTGCACCACCATCACCCGCTGGTGCGCCTCGGCCGTGCTGTGCAGGCGTCCGATGGCGTCCGTGGCCACCTCCACGGCCGTCTGGAAGCCGAAGGTGACGTCCGTGGCCCGCAGGTCGTTGTCGATGGTCTTGGGCACGCCGATCACGGGCAGCCCCTTCTGGTACAGCGCGTGGGCGATGTTGAGCGAGCCGTCGCCACCGATGGCGATGAGGGCGTCGATCTCCAGCTCGCGGCAGCGCTGCACGATCTCGTCGCTGCGGTCCACCCGTCCCCAGGTGCCGTCGGGCTGGCGCACCTCCAGGCCGAACGGGTTGCCGCGCGTCGTCGTCCCCAGGATGGTGCCGCCCAGGTGGGTGATGCCGCGCACGGCGTTGGCCGTGAGGGGAAACACGCCCGGCTCGCCGTCTACGTCGCCCTCCAGGAGGCCCATGTAGCCGCGGCGGATGCCCAGCACCTCCCACCCCTCGTGCAGGGCGGCCAGGGTGGCGGCGCGGATCACGGCGTTCAGGCCGGGCGCGTCGCCGCCGCCGGTGTTGATGGCGATGCGGCGAACCTGCGGCAGGCTGCTGGCGGTCATCGTCCTCGGGGTCGCGTGGATGATCGTCGGGACAGATCAGGGGAAGGCAAGATACGCCCGTCCCCCGCACCGGCAAGCGACCGGACGTGGCAGCGGGTTGACGGGGCGGCGCCGCGCGGGTATGGTCCGGGCAGCCGCGGCGTATGGCGCCGCACCCGAAAATCCCGAGGGGAGGAAGCTGGAGATGGTGGCCGAAGCCGACGTGAAGAAGGCCCTGCGCAAGGTCAAGGACCCGGAGCTCAACCTGGACCTGGTGGTGCTGGGGCTCATCTACGACATCCGCATCGACGGCGGAAACGTGGAGGTGACGATGTCGCTCACCTCGCCCATGTGCCCCGTGGCGGGCGAGCTGCTGAACCAGGCGCGCGAGGCGGTGGAGGGCGTGCCGGGGGTGGAGAAGGCGGAGGTGGAGCTCACGTTTTCGCCGCCCTGGACGGCGGAGCGCATTCCGCCGACGATCCGCGCGGCGCTGGGGCTTTGAACTGCAGGGAATAGGGAACAGGGAATAGGGAATAGCCTGCAACTGCGGTCTGTGGCATGGGCAGGCGGTTCTCTGCGCCTCTGCGGCTCTGCGTGAGAAAGCAGTAAAGGACAGATACAGAAAAAGAGAAGGGAGCCGCCCCGGGGGGACGGCTCCCTTCCTTGCTTCCCGTCGGGCCGAGGTTACTCGGTGACGGTGATGGTGCCGGTCATGCCCATCATCTTGTGCGGCACGCAGGCGTAGTTGTACGTGCCCGGGGCCATGTCGATCTTGAGCTCGTAGGTCTCGCCGGCGTTGGTGTACAGCGGGCTGTCGGCCGGGGGCGTGAAGCCCGCGGGGTTGTTGTCGCCCTGCGAGAACGAGACGTTGTGCGGAATGCCGCTGGCGGCCATGGTCCAGCGGACCACGTCGCCCTTCTTGACGGTGATGGTCTTGGGCTGGAACTCGCCGGAGGCGCCGCCCTGCGTGGTCACCATCTGCACCTCGTGCACCTGGCCGCCGGCATCCGGCGTGGCCGTGGCGCCCGCGGTGGGGGTCACGGTGTTGCCCTGGGGCATCTCCACCGTCGGGGTGCCCGATGCGGCGGGGGTGCTGTTCTCCGTCGCAGGCGCGGCCTGCTCGTCGCCGCCGCCGCACGCGGCCGCAAGGGCCAGAAGCGCCACCAGGGGCAGCTTGTTCAGATCGCGAATGGACATCGTGTGATTCAGCTGTTTCGGGTTGCCTGATTGTCCGTGCCCGGAGCCGTCTCCCGTGGCACGCGAAGAATCTATCGCCGGGCCCATCCCCTTACAATACCGGGATTTCGCCCGTCCGCGTCGGAAAACGGATGATCGTGCGGCCCCGGCCGGTAGGGGAATCCCCCACAGGAATCCGGCGCTGGCTCCCCCTTCATTCTCCCGGGGTCTCCCCCGCCCCGCCGCGCATGCGGCCCACGTACTTTACCACCTCGATGGCCATGGCGCGCAGGAACCCGGCTTCGCGCGCGTCGGGGTCGGCGCGGCGCACGATCTCGCGCAGGCTGCGCATGACGGACTCCGTTTGCCGGCTCTTGAAGAAGTCCACCGTCCACAGGGCGCGCTCGGTGTCCGCGAACAGGCGCTCCAGCAGTTCCATGGGCGCCGGCTCCACGTCACGGCGCGGCGGGCGGAATCCCTGGTCCATCCCCTCGGCCACCATCCACAGCTCGTAGGCAAGGACGAGCACCGCCTGCGCCAGGTTGAGCGACGAGTGCTCGCTGGTGGGGATGATGCACGTACGGTGGCACAGGTCCAGCGCCTCGTTGCTCAGCCCGTGGTCCTCGCGCCCAAAGAGCAGCGCCACGGGCCCCGCCTGCCCCTCGACGGACTGGGCGGCGCGCGTGAGCAGCTCGGGGGCGATGGCGCGGGGGCGAGCCACGGCGCGCTTGGCCCGGCGGGCGCGGGCCGTCATCCCCACCACGTAGCTGCAGTCGCCCAGGGCGGAGAGCAGCGAGTCGTGGATCTCGGTGCGCTGCACGACGTCCTCGGTCCCGTGGGCAATGCCCTCGATGCGCCACGGGTCCCACAGCTCCGGCTGGATGAGCCGCAGCCGCGACAGGCCAAAGTTCTTCATCGCGCGGATGGTGCCGGCGATGTTCACGTAGTCCTGCGTTTGCCACAGCACCACGACGATGCCTTCCAGCGCGCTCCGTCCGCCGCCCGGCTCCGCCGCCTCGAATCCTTCCGCCATCTTTCTCTCGCTCGCCTGATTTCGAGAACAACAGCAACAGATTGATCTCACGCAGAGGGAGCAGAGGCAGCAGAGTACTGCAACTGCTTTTGAAGTACTGCTGCCTCTGCTCCCTCTGCGTGAGAATGCAGTTCGGTCTTTTCACGCGAAAACGCATCCACTCCGCGATGGGGTGGATGCGTTCGGCAAGGTAGACGGTCCGGGTGCGCGGGAGCAAGCGGATCAAAGGAATCCGCAGGCTATTCCCTATTCCCTGTTCCCTATTCCCTCACGCGGGAGGCAGGTCCCCGCCCCGCCCGTCGCGGCCCTCGCGGCGCGCCGTGCGCATGGAACCCGGGTCGGCGTTCATCCGCGCGGACATGCGGCCCAGCAGCACCCGCGCGGCGCGCACGTCGTGGCCCACGTCGATGAACAGCAGCGTCAGGTCGCCCGCGCCCCACAGCATGGCCGCCAGCACGCCGCCCTGGATGACCTCGGCAAAGAGGTTGAAGCCAGCACCGATCCCCTCGTACATCAAGCCCGCGACGACCTCGGCGATGATGGCCACCACCACGATCAGGGCCACGATCTTGAACAGCCGCGCCACGTACTGCAGGCCGATGTACGGCTCCGTGTCGTCCGCGCGGATGGAGCCCGGGTCGCGCCGCAGCTTCTCGACGTCCGTCTCGCCGGCGGAGGCGTTCGCCCCGCCCGGAGGCGTCACGCGGATGTCGCCCGCGGGCGCCGTGTCACGCGGGCGTCCCGCCTCCGTGGGCGCGGGCTCGCGCACGTGCCCCAGCTCCGCCGGCCGCTCCCACTCGTCCCGCGGCGTGGGCCCCACCGCGTCGTCGTCGCGTCCCATCACGTCCCTTTCCCCTTGTCCCGGTTGGTCCCGCCGCAATCCGCTTCCAATCTATCGCCGCCGCCGCTCCGGCACGAACAGGTGCGCGTCCGTCACCCCCACCCGCCGCGCCGTCTGCGCCGCCCAGTCCAGCCGCGCCACCTGCTCAATGCCGTGCCCGTCGCTCCCCAGCGAGAACCGGACCCCGGCGTCCAGCGCGCGCCGCAGCAGCCGGTCGTGCGGGAGACGGTAGCGGTTGCTGATCTCCAGCGCCACCCCGCTCTCGGCCAGCGCCTGGACGTAGCGCTCCTCGCGCGCGTCCGTCCACCACGCGTCCACGTCGTCCTCCATCTCGTACAGGGCCGGCGGGGTGAGGGTGGAGTGCGCGGCGATCTGCACGGGCATGCTGCGCACCATCCGGCACAGCTCGTCCACCATCACGTCCATGAGCGCCTGCGGACGGTCCGCCCACTCCGGCGGGAGCTTTTCCCACCAGGGCGAGCCCATCCCCCCGCCGGGGAGGTTGAAGCCGTGGTTGGAGCCCACGCGGTAGTCGAACCGGTCCATCACGTCGTCCGGCAGCGTGTGCCACAGGTCGTCGCACCAGCAGAACTCGCCGGAGCGAAAGACGGGCGCGTCCTCCAGTGCGTCCAGGTACGCGTCCAGCTTTTGCCGCGTGGAGACGAAGCGGTCCAGGTTGCGCGTGGACACGTGGTCCGCCACCCCCACCGTCACCCCCAGCCCCGCCGCGACCTCGATCAGCCGGTCCAGCGGCACGTAGCCGTCGGACATGGTC
>NZ_DASURI010000894.1:0-5047 GCF_036280135.1 Longimicrobium sp. | reverse complement strand
GTCCTCCGTGGGCCCGTACAGGTTCCCCACCCGCTCCACCGCCGGCAGCGCGTACAGCCCCCGCGCCAGGTCGGCGGGGAGGGGCTCGCCGGCCAGGTTCAGCGTCCGCACGCTGGCGGGGATGCCGCCCGCGCGCAGCAGCTCCGCCGCGGCCGTGGGCACCATGCTGGCGTAGCGGATCTCCTCGTCCGCCACGGACGGCAGGTCCAGCGCGTTCTCGACGAGGACGAGCCGGCCGCCCCAGCACAGCGTGCCCAGGATCTCGCCCACGCTCACGTCGAAGTTGACGGAGGTGGATGCGAGGACCGCCGCGCGCTCCTCGTCCGAGACGGCCTCCCGCATCCAGTGCAGCAGGATGACGGTGGACGAATGGCGGATCATCACGCCCTTGGGCCGGCCGGTCGATCCGCTCGTGAAGATGACGTGCGACAGGTTCTCCGGCGTGGCGCCGCTCGCGGGCGCGTCCGCCGATTCCGCCGCGAGCTGATCGCGGAGGGCGTCCAGCGCGAGCGCGTCCGCGCCCTCCGGCAGGCGCTCGGCGAGGACGCTGCTCGTGAGCACCAGGCGCACGCCCGCGTCCTCCATCATGTAGCCCAGCCGCTCGCGCGGGTACGCGGGGTCCAGGGGCACGTACGCGCCGCCCGCCTTGTGCACGGCCAGCAGGCCGACGATGAGCTCCGGCGTGCGCTCCAGGCAGATCCCGACGCGCGCCTCCGGGCCCACGCCGCGGCCGCGCAGGTGGTTCGCGAGACGATTCGCCCGCGCATCCAGCTCGGCGTACGTCAGCGTCTCGCCGCGGTGCGTCAGCGCGGGCGCGTCCGGCGTCCGGGCCGCCTGCGCGCCAAAGAGGTCGTGGACGAGCCCCATGGGATACGCGGCGTCCGTGTCCAGCCAGCGCGCCACCTGCGCGCGCTCCGCGGCCGGCATCATGGGCAGGGCGGAGAGTGCCGTGTCCGGCGCGGCGGCGATGCCCCGCAGCAGCTCGCACAGCTGCGCGGCCATCCGCTCGACCGTGGGCGCGTCGAACAGGTCCGTGGCGTACTCGATGCGCCCCGTCAGCCCCTCCGCGCCGACTTCCACGCCCAGCGTGAGGTCGAACATGGACGTGCCCGGATCCACCTCCACCGGCGCCAGCTCCAGCCCGGGAAGGGACAGGGCGCGCAGCGGGGTCTCGTCCAGCACGAACATGGCCTGGAAGACGGGCGTCCGGGACAGGCTGCGCTCCGGCAGCAGCTCCTCCACCAGCCGCTCGAACGGCAGCTCCTCGTGAGCGTACGCGCCCAGCGCCGTCTCGCGCACGCGCCGCAGCGCCTCGCGATACGACGGGTCGCCGCCCAGGTCCGTGCGCAGGGCCAGCGTGTTGACGAAGAAGCCGATGAGCCCCTCCGTCTCGCCCCGCCCGCGGTTGGCCACGGGCGTGCCCACGACGAGGTCCCACTGCCCGCTGTAGCGCGCCAGCAGCGTCTTGTACGCGGCCAGCAGGGCCATGAACAGCGTGGCGCCCTCCTCGCGGGCCACGCCGCGCAGCGCGTCGGCGATGCCGGCGGGGAGCGCGAAGCGGTGCGTGCGGCCCGCGAACGTCTGCAGGGCCGGGCGCGGGTGGTCCGTGGGAAGGCTGAGCGCGGGGGGCGCGCCGGCCAGCTGCCCCGTCCAGTACGCCAGCTCGCGCGCCATGCGGTCGCCCGCCATCCGCGCGCGCTGCCACACGGCGTAGTCCGCGTACTGCACGGGGAGCGCGGGCAGGCTCGGCGCCTCGCCCGCGGCAAAGGCCGCGTACAGCGCGGAGATCTCGCGCACGATCACCCCACGCGACCAGCCGTCGCTGATCACGTGGTGCATGGACAGCAGCAGCACGTGCGCGTCGTCGGCGAAGCGCAGGAGCCGCGCGCGGACGAGCGGGCCGGCCGCCAGGTCGAACGGGCGGGCCTGCTCGAACGCGGCCTGCCGCTCCGTCTCCGCCCGGCGGTCCGCCGCGTCCGCCAGGTCCACGGTCTCGACGTCGATGCGCAGCGACGGCGCCACGTGCTGCACGGGCTCGCCGTCGCCCATCGTGAACGTGGTCCGCAGCGACTCGTGCCGCGCCGCCAAGGCGTCCAGCGAGCGGCGCAGGGCCTCCGCGTCCAGCCGGCCGTCCAGCCGCACGACGCCCACCATGTTGTAGGCGACGTTGCTGGGGTCCAGCTGCTGCACGAACCACAGCCGCTGCTGCGCGAACGAGAGCGGCAGGGGCTGATGACGAGGGACGGGCACCAGCGGCGCGTCCGTGGCGGGGGCCAGCGCCGCGATGCGCGGGGCCAGCCCGGCCACCGTGGACGCCTCGAAGAACGCGCGGACGGGCAGCTCCACGCCCAGCGCGTCGCGCACGCGGGTCACGGCGCGCATGGCCAGCAGCGAGTGGCCGCCCAGGCCAAAGAAGTCGTCGTGGATGCCCACGCGCTCCACCCCCAGCACCTCGCCGAAGACGGCGGCCAGCGCCTCCTCCGCCTCCGTGCGCGGGGTCACGTACTCCGCCGTGCGCAGGGCCGACGCGTCCGGCGCGGGGAGAGCGTTGCGGTCCGTCTTGCCGCTGCCCGTGAGCGGCAGCGCGTCCATGGGGACAAACGCGGACGGCACCATGTACTCGGGCAGATGGGCCTTGAGGTGCGCCCGCAGGTCCGTCGCGGCGGGCACCTCCGCGCCCGGCGCGGCGACGAGGTAGGCGACGATGCGCCGGTCGCCCGGCGCGTCCTCGCGCACGACGGCCACGGCCTCACCGATGGCGGGGTGCGCGCGCAGCGACGTCTCGATCTCACCCAGCTCGATGCGGAAGCCGCGCACCTTGACCTGCGTGTCCGTGCGGCCGAAGTACTCCAGCTCGCCGTCCGCCGTCCAGCGCACGCGGTCCATCGTCCGGTACATCCGCGCGCCCGCCGGCCCGAACGGGTCCGGGACGAAGCGCTCGGCCGTCAGCCCGGGCTGGGCCTCGTAGCCGCGCGCCAGGCCGGCGCCCGCCAGGTACAGCTCGCCCGCCACGCCCACGGGCGCCGGCCGCAGCTGCGCGTCCAGCACGTACGCCCGCGAGTTGGCCAGCGCCCGGCCGATGCGCACGCGGTCCGATCCCTTCGGGACCAGCGCGAAGGTGGAGTAGCTGGTGTCTTCCGTGGGCCCGTAGAGGTTGCCCACTTTGACCACAAACCCGGTCTTGTACAGCCCCTGGGCCAGGTCGCTGGGCAGCGCCTCGCCGGCCAGGTTCATCGTCCGCAGGCTCGCCGGGATGCCGCCCGAGCGCAGCAGCTCCGCCGCGGCCGTCGGGACCATGCTGGCGTAGCGGATCTGCTGATCGGCCACGGACGGCAGCTCCAGCGCGTTCTCCACCAGGACGAGCGTGCCGCCCCAGCAGATCGCACCGAAGATCTCCGCCACGCTCACGTCGAAGTTGATGGACGTCGATGCGAGAACGGACGCACGCTCCTCGTCCGAGACGTGGTCGCGCATCCAGTGCAGCAGCGCCACGGTGGCGGAATGGCGGATCATCACGCCCTTGGGCCGGCCCGTCGATCCGCTCGTGAAGATGACGTGCGACAGGTTCTCCGGGTGCGCCCCGCTCTCCGGCGCCTCCGCCGGCTCCGCCGCGAGCGCGTCGCGGATGACGTCCAGCGCCACGGGCTCCACGGCGTCCGGCAGGCGGTCCGCGAGATCCGACGCCGTCAGCACCAGGCGGACGCGGGCATCCTGCGCCATGAAGCCCAGGCGCTCGCGCGGCAGGGCGGGATCCAGCGGCACGTACGCGCCGCCGGCCTTGAGCACGGCCAGCAGGGCGACGAGCATCTCCGGCGTGCGGTCCAGGCACACGCCCACCCGCGACTCGGGGCCCACGCCGCGGCCGCGCAGGTGGTTGGCCAGGCGGTTGGCCCGCGCGTCCAGCTCCCCGTACGTCGTCCGCGCGCCGCGATGGACGAGCGCCACGGCGTCCGGCGTGCGCGCCGCCTGCGCGGCGAACAGGTCGTGCACGCACGCGTCCGCGGGATACGCCGCATCGGTCGCGTTCCACGCGGCCAGCAGGGCGCCCTCGTCCGCCGCGCGCAGGGGCAGGGCCGAGAGCGGCGCGTCGGGGTTGGCGGCGGCGGCGCGCAGCAGCACGCACAGCTGCCGCGCCATGCGCTCGATGGTGGCCGCGTCGAACAGGTCCGTGGCGTACTCGATGCGCGCCACCAGCCCGTCGTCCGCGCGCTCCACGCCCAGCGTCAGGTCGAACATGGACGTGCCCGTGTCCACGTCCGCGGGGACCAGGCGCAGCCCGGGGAGGGTGAACGGGCGCAGGGGCGCCTCGTCCAGCAGGAACATCACCTGGAACACCTGGTTGCGGCCCAGGCTGCGCTCGCTGTGCAGCGCCTCCACCAGCCGCTCAAAGGGCAGCTCCTCGTGCTCGTACGCGCCCAGCGCCGTCCGGCGCACGCGGCGCACGGCCTCGCGGAACGTGGGATCGCCCGCCAGGTCCGTCCGCAGGGCCAGCGTGTTGGCGAAGAAGCCCACCAGCCCCTCCGTCTCCGCCCGGCCGCGGTTGGCCACGGGCGTGCCGACGACGAGGTCCGTCTGCCCGCTGTAGCGCGCCAGCACCGTCTTGAACGCCGCCAGCATCACCATGAAGAGCGACGCGCTCTCCTCGCGCGCGATCTCGCGCAGCGCATCCGCCACGCCGTCCGGCAGGCGAAAGTGGTGCGTGCGGCCCGCGAACGTCTGCACGGCGGGACGAGGATGGTCCGTGGGCAGCGTGAGCGCGGGGGGCGCGCCGGCCAGCGTGTCCGTCCAGTACTGGAGCTGGGAATCGAGCAGCTCGCCCGTCATCCGCCCGCGCTGCCAGACGGCGTAGTCCGGGTACTGCACGGGGAGCGCGGGCAGGTCCGCCCGCGTCCCGTTCACGAACGCCGTGTACGCCGCCGAGATCTCGCGGACGATCACCCCGCGCGACCAGCCGTCGCTCACCACGTGGTGCATCACCAGCAGCAGCACGTGCGCGTCGGGGGCAAAGCGCAGCAGCCGGGCGCGCAGCAGCGGCCCGGCCTCCAGG
>NZ_DASURI010000893.1:0-4867 GCF_036280135.1 Longimicrobium sp. | reverse complement strand
GTCTGCGCGCGCAGACGGACCTGGTGGGCACGCTGGAGGTGATCCGCGACGAGCTGTCCCGCGCCGATTCGGGCGCCACCGTGCGCGTGCTGTACATGAGCGACATGCACGAGAGCATGCCCTCCCGGGGCCGCGACTTCGATCGCCGTCCCCCTTCCAGCACCGCGGAGGCCGAGGCGTGGGCGGACGCGGACGCGGCGCTGCTGGAGCAGATGCGCGTGGACCCGGCGCGCATGGGTCGCGTGCACGTCCGCGTGCTGCTGGGCAATCTGGCGAACCGGGATCGCGCCGGCCCGGAGATCCGCCGCTACTGGGAGCGCCTGTTCCAGCACGCCGGGATCCGCCACGTCGAGTACAACTGAACAACGTTCTCACGCGGAGCCGCAGGGGACGCGGAGTACCCCGTTTCGGCGCGAACCCGGGGGTACCCTGTGCCTCCGCGGCTCTGCGTGAGAAATGCAGTTCCCCGCCCGGCACGGGAGCGCGGCGCGGGTGTACGGGGGGCCCATGACGACGCACGTGCTTTCGCCGGAGGAGATCTCGGAACGCATCCGCACCCGGGCCCGGGAGATGGGGTTCGGGGCGGTGGGCATCGCGCCCGTGGGTCCCAGCGCCCACGGCGAGGCGTACGCGCGCTGGATCGGCGAGGGGATGCACGGCGAGATGGCGTACCTGGCCCGCGAGGACGCCGTCGCCAAGCGCCGCGACCCCGCCGTGCTCGTCCCCGGCACGCGGTCGGCCGTCGTCGTGGGGCTGGAGTACTTCAACGCCGACGCCGATCCGTCCGCGCCCGCCGATCCCTCCCGCGGCATCGTCGCCCGCTACGCGCGGAACCTGGATTACCACGACCTGATGAAGGAGCGCCTGATCGCGCTCCAGGACTGGATCAACGCCGAGCTCCTGCCTGTGCGGGGCCGCGCGTACGTGGACACGGGCGCCGTGCTGGAGCGCGAGCTGGCCAGCCGCGCGGGGCTGGGGTGGCAGGCGCGCAACACCATGCTCATCCAGCCCGGGCGCGGCTCGTACTGGTTCCTGGGCGTGATCCTGCTGGACGTGGAGCTGGCGTACGACGCGCCGTTCGAGCAGGACCGCTGCGGCACGTGCTCGGCGTGCGTGCGGGCGTGCCCCACGGGCGCGCTGCTGGGCCGCGACGAGACCGGCGCGCCGCGGATGGATGCGCGGCGGTGCATCAGCTACCTCACCATCGAGCTGCGCGGCCCCATCCCCCGCGACCTGCGCCCGCGGATGGGCAACCGCGTCTACGGCTGCGACATCTGCCAGGAGGTCTGCCCCTGGAACCGCTTCGCCACGCCGTCGGCGGAGGAAGCGTTCCTGGCGCGCGAGGGGCTGGACGGGCCGAGTCTCATCGAGTGGATGACGATGACACAGGAGGAGTTCAGCGCGCGCTTCAAGGGCTCGCCGATCAAGCGGGCCAAGCGCCGCGGTCTGCTGCGCAACGTGGCCGTCGCGCTCGGCAACTGGGGATCGCCCGAGGCCGTTCCCGCACTGGTTGTCGCGTTGTCTGACGAGGAGCCTTTGGTCCGAGGCCACGTCGCGTGGGCCTTGGGCCGGATCCCGGACGAAAGGTCCGTTGTTGCGTTACGTGCGCGGTTGCTCGTGGAGGAGGACGCGTGGGTAGTCGCGGAAATCAACTCGTCGCTGGACGAGGACTGAGTTCCTGCCCGAAAGTACCGCGGGGCATCCGGGGCACTCCGTAGTGTCACGATTGCCATCTTGTGTTCGCGCGCTTCATCCCGGGGATTGGCTCAACCGGCAGCCGTGCCCAAGCCGATGACATCAGAAGAAACGAGTCGGCAACAAATATGGTGGTGAACTGGTGGTGGTCCCGAAGCGGGAGGGAGGGCAGGGCGCGATCAGGGCTGGACCGGGAGGTCTGAGGGCCCGGGCTTTCGCGCCTGCGGGACGAAGCTCCACTATCCGACTGATCAGGACTTGGCTGCGGCTTGGCAGTCCATGGCTTGGCGGATCAAGCCGAGTTGGGTGGCTAAGCCCTGCTCATTCAGCGTGGCCAATCGGCCAAGTACGCGTTGGGTTCCCGGCTCGCAGAAATAGTTCATAACTCTGTGGGCATGTTCCCCGCTCACATCGGTACTATCCGCGTCGGCAAAGAATAGTGGGACGTCCATGCGCTCGAGGTCGTGAATCTCCGATTTGATCAGGGGCCAGAAGCACGGCCGTTCGCTGTATGGTGAAGCTGCGCGGGTCACCGCATCCAGATAGACGCTTCTCGCAGCACCATCCCGCATGTACGCAGGCTTGAGACTGCCGGTCAGCAACTGGCCATAGTCCGCCGTCGGCCGGAACACGAATCGCACTGAGCGCGAAGCAAACGCCCGAAGTACGCTCTCTGGAGCAAGCAACAACTCCCGGCATTCGTGGAATAGACGGTACATCTCCTCGAATCCGGCCTTCACCGCACGTGGCTCGAGACCAAACCACTCCCGTCCAGATTGTTGCGGTGCGGGAACGAAACAGGGACGCTGCTCGGACAAGAGCATCGCATCGGAGTTGATCGCCGTCCAATGGATCGGGCGGACCACGGCGGGAGGAGGTCCCGCCCGCAGTCCACTGAAGTCCGCCGCGCCTGGCGCCGGTTCTTTCCGGCCGGGGAGTAGCCCGCTTCGGAGTACGGAGTCTCGTAGCGGATCATCAATCGCATCCCCCGTCGGATGGGCGACCCACGGGTGAAGCAACGTCTCCAAATCGACGATTACCGGGTTATCCCCGCAGCGGATCACGTTCTCGTGGTGCAGGTCATTCGCGTCCAGGAGATAAGCCACAAAGACCAGCATACCCGCGCGGCGTGAGAAACGCTCGATATCCGCATTCTCCCGATACAGGGTGGCCTCTACGTGTTCCGCCCACCCGTAACCGTCTCCGCACAAGACCTTGAAGGTCCGCAGCGACAGCGATACGCCTTGCGAGTTGGCCCATTCCAGGAGCTGGTTCCAGCACGCCTCCAACTCGACGTTCTTGGGCTTGTAGACGATCCGGGTTCCGGAGGCGAACTCAAGGATCGAGACGGACCGACCGCCATTGTGATAGTCCGAGAGCAGGGGCCGTGCGGCCACGACTTCCCCCAGCGGTGTTTCACACCCGAAAACTCGCGTCAGCTCCGCATGGTCGACTTCGAGCCGCCGGAGCATCTCGGCCTGTGTATCGACCCATTGATCTGTTGCCGTGGCAAGCAGGCGGGCCAGGACGGGGTACACTTCGGCCAAGGCGAGAAAGCCCTCGCCAAGGTGCAGGTCCACAAACTCACGATACGCCGAGTTCGGTTCGGGCCCTGAACGGTTCCGTGTCGCACGGTGGACGGAAAACTCCAGCCCCAGCGTTCGCTCGGCGACCCAGCAGAGCCGCTTGAGCAGGGCGCGCTCGAACGTCGCCTCTGCGCGCGGGGCGAGATGCCGGATCGTCCGACCCGCGGCTGCCTGCAGCGCTCGCCGCGCCACGCGGACGAATGGAAGCAGCAAGTCCTCAAAAGCAAGCGGCTCCTCTGACCGAACAGACGGGTCGGGAGCTGATGCCAGATCTGCTTGCGCAGCAGACCGGTACTCGCTGAACGTTTTCGTCCAGCGGGGGAGTTCCTCTGCTTCCCTGATGACCGGGACGCTGCCCAAGATCGAGAGGGCGGTCTCTTCCGAGAGTCCATCCCAGCTCAGACGCTTCGCGAACGCCTCAGGTTCATTCCCAAAGCATTTTCGCCACCGCTGCATGAGCAGGTCAGCGGCACGCGGATCACCCGACGGTGCCTGCCCGATGCGTAGCGCATCGGCCCGTTCCCGCAGTGACATCGCACGCGCGGCGATCAGGCGAAGCCACGCCTCGGCGGGCTCCGGAGCAACGCGCCGGTTCAATGGGGGCCGCAGCCGTACGGGCTTTCGGTTGTCTTCACGGTGCAGAGTGCCGGACTTCCGATCACCATGGGCTCGTTGACGTACGAGACGAACTCCGCAAGCTCGGAATCGTCCAGTTCGTTGTATCCGAATAGATCCGGAATGACGATGTAGAGCCGTTCCGCGGTTTCGAACCTCGCCTGCAACACCGCGCCGGGCTCTACCTCAACACCGTACAGATGCTGCAGGACCACCTTGGGCTCGCTGAGGATCTGCGCCCGGAACCCTTCGTCCGTCCAGGCCTGAATCAGCAGATCCGACGCCTGTGCGACATCCAGGAGTGGCATCCTCCTGCCATCCATCACCCAGTCGGCCGCTTGGTGCAGGTTAAGACGCCCCTGGTGATGATCGGCAACCAGGTTGTGAGGAATGACCAGATACCGCACAACCGCCGACTCCTCCAGCACCTCGATCTCTAGCGTGTCCGGCAGCTCGTATCCGAGTTCGGCCTCGATCAGCGGCTTCGGGTTGGCCACCAGCTCATGCCTGAACGCAGCGTCTCGCAGGGCCCGGATGATCACTTCGTGTTCTAGCCGCGCCCGGGTGCGCACCATCAACGAGCCCCCTGGCGCGAGTTGAGCGGTCCAGAGCGGTGCCTCGAACGGCAATCCCGCCTGATCCAAGGGTTTGTTCATTGTCTGAGACCCATGGTGGAGGTGGTTGTCGAAATGGTAGGAAGCCACACCTGCAAATGACCATTCAACTGCTCCGGCGGCTCGCTGATCACACGACCCGCCGCATCAGTAACCCACGCATGCGCTGCCAGCCGGCCGTCGGTCCGGCGACGGATTCCGAGCCGCAGATCTGAGGCATAGCCTTCTCTCGCGAGCAACGCGATCATCGCGAGGGCACGCGTTCCACAGGTACTACCCGGGACCCAGCGGGCAACGGCATCGACCGCCAGTCTCACCCGCACGTCGACATGCGTATCGCTGTGGGCAGGGCCCTGT
>NZ_DASURI010000892.1:0-7027 GCF_036280135.1 Longimicrobium sp. | reverse complement strand
TGGTGCCCGCCACGCTCACCGTGCTGGACGCGCTGCCGCTGACGTCCACGGGCAAGGTGGACCGCCGCGCCCTCCCCGAGCCGGACGCGCCCGCCGCCGCGGAGTGGCGCGCGCCGTCCACGCCCACGGAGCAGGCGCTGGCGCCGCTCTGGGGCGCGCTGCTGGGCGCGGAGCGCGTGGGCGCCGGCGACGACTTCTTTGCCCTGGGCGGCCACTCGCTCCTGGCCGCGCAGCTGGTGACGCGCGTCCGCGAGGCGTTCGGCGTGGAGCTGCCCCTGCGCGCCGTCTTCGAGGCGTCCACGCTGGCGTCCATGGCGCAGCGCATCGGCGCGCTCCGCGGCGGATCCGGTGATGCGGCGGAATCCGTCGAGCCCATCCCCGTCGCCGATCGCAATCAGCCCCTTCCGCTCTCGTTCGCGCAGGAGCGGCTGTGGTTCCTGGAGCAGCTGGACCCGGGCTCGTCCGTCTACAACGTGCCCTTCGGCCTGTCCTTCGAAGGCGCGCTGGACGCGGACGCGCTGGGCCGGGCGCTCGCGGAGGTTGTCCGGCGCCACGAGGTGCTGCGGACGGCGTTCGAGCCGGGCGAATCCGGCCCCGTGCAGGTCATCCTCCCCCCGGACGCGTTCCGGATGGAGACGGTGGACCTGTCGCATCTGCCCGGGGACGAGGCACGGGCGGAAGCGGAGCGGCGGATGACGATGGAGGGCCGCCGCCCGTTCGACCTGCGGCGCGGTCCGCTCGTCCACGCCACCCTCGTCCGCGTCTCGCCGGTGCGCCACGGGCTGATGGTGGTGATGCACCACGCGGCCACGGACGCCTGGGCCGGCGGCATCCTCCTGGACGAGCTGGCCACGCTGTACGACGCGTTCCGCCGGGGCGCGCCGTCGCCGCTGCCGGAGCTGCCCGTGCAGTTCGCGGACTTTGCCGCGTGGCAGCGCGCGTCGCTGGACGGCGGCGAGCTGGAGCGGCAGCTGGAGTACTGGCGGGGCCGGCTGGCCGGCGCGCCCGCCACGCTGGACCTGCCGTTCGACCGCCCGCGACCCGCCGTGCAGGACACGCGCGGCGGCGCGCACCGGTTCCGTCTTTCGTCCGATGCGGCGCGGGGCGCGCGGGAGCTGGCCCGCGCCTCCGGGGCCACCGTCTTCATGGTGATGACGGCGGCGTTCGCGTCCGTGCTGCGCCGGTGGAGCAGCCAGGACGACGTGGTGATCGGCACGCCCATCATCAACCGACCCCGCCGCGAGCTGGAAGGGCTCATCGGCTTCTTCAGCAACACGCTGCCGCTGCGGATCGACCTGTCGGCCGATCCGTCGTTCCGCGCGCTGCTGGGCCGCGTGCGCGAGACCACGCTGGGGGCGTACGCGCACCAGGACGTGCCGTTCGAGCGGATGGTGGACGCGCTGAACGTGGAGCGCAGCCTGAGCCACGCGCCGCTCTTCCAGGTGATGCTCACGCACCAGACCGGCGGCGAGGCGGGGACGGCGGCGTTCGGCGAGGCCACGCTGGCGGCGACGGACGCGGACCTGGGCACGTCGCGCTTCGACATGACCGTGGGCGTCATCGAGGCCGGCGACGAGATCGTGGGTGGCGTGGAGTACGCGGTCGCGCTCTTCGACGCGTCCACCGTCGCGCGGATGATGGACCACCTGGACGCCACCCTCCGCGCCGCCGCGGCGAACCCGGACGCGCCGCTCTCCGCCCACGCCGTCCTGGGCGACGCGGAGCGCGCGGACGTGCTGGAGCGCTGGAACGCCACGGACCGCCCCGCCGCGGACGGCGTGTGCGTGCACGACCTGTTCGCGCAGCAGGCCGCGCTTACGCCGGATGCGCCCGCCGTGGAGCTCGACGGACAGACGCTGACGTACGCGGAGGTGGACGCACACGGCACTCAGCTCGCGCGGCGGCTGTGGCGGATGGGCGTGGGCCTGGACGTGCGCGTGGCCGTCTGCCTGGAGCGGTCGCTGGAGCTGCCGGTCGCCGTCCTCGCCGTGCTCAAGGCGGGCGGCGGATACGTCGCGGTAGACCCGAACTATCCCGCGGACCGCGTGGCGTACATGCTGGACGACAGCCGCGCCGCCGTCCTCGTCACCACCTCCGACGTGGCCGCGCGCCTGCCGGAGATGCGCACGCCGCTGCTCCTGCTGGACAGGGACGCGGATTCGGCGGATGCGGATTCGGCGGATGCGTACGATCCGTACGACAATTCCGCCGATCCCGACACGCTGTGCTACGTGCTGTACACGTCCGGCTCCACGGGGCGGCCCAAGGGCGCCGCGCTGCCGCACCGCGCGCTCGTCAACCTGCTGCGCTGGCAGCTGGCACGCTTCGGCGCGTCGCCGGCCGCGCGGACGCTGCAGTTTGCGTCGCTCAGCTTCGACGTCTCGTTCCAGGAGATCTTCAGCACCTGGGCGGGTGGCGGATCGCTCGTGCTGGTAGACGACGACACGCGCCGCGACGCCGAGGCGCTGGTGGAGCACCTGCGGCGCGAACGGATCGAACGCCTCTTTCTCCCCTTTGCCGCGCTGCAGAACCTGGCTGAGACGGCGGAGGGCGCGCGCCTTCCCGACCTGCGCGAGGTCATTACGGCCGGCGAGGCGCTGCGCTCCACGCCGCAACTGGTCGCGTTCTTCCGCGCGAACCCCGGGCTGCGGCTGGACAACCAGTACGGTCCGTCGGAGACGCACGTCATCAGCGCGCACGGGCTGGCGGACGACGCGGGCGCGTGGCCGCTGCTGCCGCCCATCGGCGCGCCCGTGGACAACGTGCGGCTGTACGTGCTGGACGCGGCGATGCAGCCCACGCCCGTCGGCGTGCCGGGCGAGCTGTACGCGGGCGGCGTGGCGCTGGCCCGCGGCTACCTGGGCCGCCCGTCGCTCACGGCGGAAAAGTTCGTCCCCGACCCGTTCGGAGCCCTGCCGGGCGCGCGCCTCTATCGGACGGGCGACCGCGCGCGCTGGCTGGCCACGGGCGAGCTGGAGTACGTGGGGCGCACGGACTTCCAGGTGAAGATCCGTGGCTTCCGCATCGAGCCGGGCGAGGTGGAGGCCGTCATCGGCACGCACCCGGCCGTGCGCGAGGCCGCCGTGGCCGTCCGCGGGGAGGGCGCGGAACGCCGCCTGGTGGCCTACGTGGTCCCCGGGGAGGGCGCCGCCGTGACCACGCCGGAGCTGCGGGCGCACGTGGCCGCGCACCTGCCGGACTACATGGTGCCGGCGCGCTGGGTGATGCTGGACGCCATGCCGCTCACGCCCAGCGGCAAGGTGGACCGCCGCGCGCTTCCCGCGCCGGACGTGGACGCCGGCGCCGCCACGCGCGTGCCGCCCCGCACCCCGGCCGAGGAGCTCGTGGCCGGCATCTGGGAGCGCGTGCTGGGCGTCCGTCCGGGTGTGCACGACAACTTCTTTGACCTGGGCGGCCACTCGCTTCGCGCCACGCAGGTCATCAGCCGCATCCGCGACGCGTTCGGCGCGGACCTGCCCCTGCGCGCGCTGTTCGAGGACGCCACGGTGGCCGGCCTGGCCGCGCGCGCCACCGCGGCCCGCGCGGGCGGACCGGCCGCGCTGCCGCCGCTCGTCCCCCAGCCGCGCGACGGCGACATCCCGCTCTCGTTCGCGCAGCAGCGCTTCTGGTTCGTGGAGCAGCTGGGCTCCGCGGCCAACGCGTACATCATCCCCCTGGCCCTGCGGCTGCGCGGGCCCATGGACGTGGACGCGTTCCGCCGCGCGCTGAGCGGCCTGGTCGCCCGGCACGAGTCGCTGCGGACCGTCTTCCGGATGAAGGACGGGCAGGCCGTGCAGGTCATCCGCCCCGAAGGGGACATGGACCTGCCGCTGCACGACCTGTCGGCGCTGGCGCAATCGGAGCGCGAGGCGGAGGCGGCGCGGCGCACGAACGCCGAGGTCCGCACGCTCTTCGACCTGGCGAACGGGCCGCTCATCCGCGCGCAATTGCTGCGGATGGCGCCGGACGAGCACGTGCTGCTGCTCTCGCTGCACCACGTGGTGGGCGACGCGTGGTCGCTGGGCATCCTCTTTCGCGAGCTGGCGGAGCTGTACGACGCCGCGCGCGCCGGCCGGCCGGCCGACCTGCCGCCGCTCCCCGTGCAGTACGCGGACTACGCGCTGTGGCAGCGCGCGCGGATGACGGGCGACGCGCTGCGGGCGGAGCTGGACCACTGGCGCAAAACGCTCGACGGCGCGCCCACGCTGGCCCTGCCCACGGACCGCCCGCGCCCCGCCGTGCAGAGCTACCGCGGCGGATTCGTCCCCTTCGCCCTCTCGCCGGAGCTGACGGCGGGCGTGAACGAGCTGGCGCGGCAGGGCGGCGCCACGGCGTTCATGACGCTGCTGGCCGCCTACGCGCTCCTGCTGCGGCGCTGGTCCGGCACGGACGACGTCGTCATCGGCAGTCCCGTCGCCGGCCGCACGCCGCGCGAGACGGAGGGGCTCATCGGCGTCTTTCTCAACACGCTGGCCCTGCGGACGGACCTGTCCGGCGACCCCACCTTTCGCCAGCTGCTGCACCGCGTGCGGTCCGTCGCCATCGACGCGTTCGCGCACCAGGAGGTGCCGTTCGAGCGCTTGGTGGAGGAGCTGAAGATCGAGCGCAGCCTGGCCCGCCATCCCCTTTTCCAGGTGATGTTCAGCATGCTGCCGGGGAGCGGCGCGGGCGGCGACGGCACCTTCGGCGGGATGACGGTGGACGCGTCGGAGCCGGACGTGGGCGCGGCCAAGGTGGACCTGACCCTGTCCATGGCGGAGGTGGACGGCCAGCTGCGCGGGGGCCTGCAGTACGCCGGTGACCTCTTCGACGCGCCGACGGTGCGGCGGATGACGGAGCACCTGCGCACCCTCCTCGCGTCCGCCGTCGCCGATCCGGATGCGCCCATCGCCGCCCTGCGGATGATCGGCGACGGCGAGCGGGCCCAGGTCGTCGAGGGATGGAACGGGACGGCGGTGGACCACGATCCCCGTCCCATCCACCTGCAGGTGGCGCGGGTGGCGGATGCGCATCCCGATCTTCCCGCCGTCGTGGCCGCGGACGGCACGCTCACCTTCGCGCAGCTGGAGACACGGGCGAATCGCCTTGCGCACCGGCTGCGGCGGATGGGCGTGGGGGCGGACGTGCCCGTGGCCGTGATGCTGGAGCGCTCCGCCGCGCTCCTCGTCGCCGAGCTGGCGGTGATGAAGGCCGGCGGCGCCTACCTGCCCATCGACCCGACCGGGCCGGCGGACCGCGCCGCGTACATGCTGCGGGCCAGCCGCGCCGCCGCGCTTTTGACGACGACGGCGCATCGCGCGGCCGCGCCGTCAGTCGGCATCCCCGTCCTGGAATTGGACGCGGAGGAATCCGCCCTCCGGTCCGAGTCCGCCGACGCCCCGGTGGTGGCGGTGGATCCGGAGCACCTGGCGTACGTCATCTTCACCTCCGGGTCCACCGGGCAACCCAAGGGCGTGGCCGTCCCGCACCGGGGCGCGGCGAACACGCTGGGCTGGCACCGCCGCGCGCACGGCACCGCGCCCGGCGACCGCGCCGCGTGGATGGCCAGTCCCGGCTTCGACATCGGCGTGCTGGAGACGTGGTCCGCGCTGGCGGCCGGCGCCGCCGTGCACGTGGCGCCCGACGCGCTGCGGGTGGACCCGCGCGGGCTGCTGCGCTGGCTGGACGAGGCGCGGATCACCGTCTGGTCCGGCACGACGCCGGTGGTGGAGGCGGTGCTGGATGCCGTGCACCGCGGCGCGCCGGCCCCGCGCGGGCTGCGCGTCGTCAGCACCGGCGGCGACGCGCTGCGGCAGCGGCCCGTGGCGGGGATGCGGCTCATCAACATGTACGGACCCACGGAAAACTCCGTCCTCAGCACGGCCGGCGAGGTGCCGGCGGAGGGCGCGGGGCTGCCGTCCATCGGCGGGCCGGTCGAGAACCACCGCGCGTACGTGCTGGACGCTCGCTTGGCGCCCGTGCCGGTCGGCGTGCCGGGTGAGCTGTACGTGGCCGGAAAGGGGCTCGCGCGCGGCTACCTTCATCGCCCGGCGATGACGGCCGAGCGCTTTGTGCCGTGCCCGTTCGGCGGGGCGCCGGGCGCGCGGATGTACGCCACGGGTGACCGCGTGCGCTGGCTGCCCACGGGCGAGCTGGAGTTCATGGGCCGCACGGACGAGCAGGTCAAGCTGCGCGGCTACCGCATCGAGACGGGCGAGATCGAAAGCGCCCTGCTGGCGCACCCCGCGCTGGCGCAGGCGGCCGTGCTGCTGCGGACGGAAGGCGGCGCGCGGCTGGTGGCGTACGTGGCCCCCGCGGACGGCGCGAGCGCTCCTCCCGCGCCGGAGCTGCGCGCCTACCTGCGCGAGCGGCTGCCGGACTACATGGTGCCCGCCGTGTTCGTGGCGCTGGACGCGCTCCCCCTGAGCCCCAACGGAAAAGTGGACCGCAAGGCGCTTCCCGCGCCCGACGCCGGCCCCCGCGCCGTGTCGCAGCCCGCCAGCGCGGCGGAACGGCGCATCGCGGCGGTGTGGCGCGAGGTGCTGGGCGTGGAGGTGGGGGTGGACGACAACTTCTTTGACGTGGGCGGCCACTCCATGCTCGTGGCGCGCATGCAGGAGGCGCTGCGCGAGGCCATTGGGCGCGAGGTGTCGGTCGTGGAGCTGTTCCAGTACCCCACGGTCGGCGCCTTGGCCGCGCATTTGGAGTCCACCGCGTCCGCGGCTGATGCAGGCGCGTCGCCCGCCCCCGCGGCGGAGGCGGCGCAGGGCACGGAGCGCGGCCAGGGCCGCCGCGAGATGATGCGCCGGCAGCGGGGGCGGTGAGGAACGGCAGTGCGGGAGTGCGGGAGTGCGGGAGTGCGGGAGTGCGGGAGTGACGGCACTCGTGCACGAAGGGGGAGATCGCGCGGCGCGCGGAGCGCCCCCCTCCCCGACCCTCCCCCACAAACTGCGTGGGGGAGGGAGGTGGGTTCCAGCGGGAGGGCCGGCTCCTTTCGCGGTTCAGTTCTCCCCCTCCCCCGCGACAGCGGGGGCAGGGGGCGGGGGGA